>SKQX01000030.1 GCA_007118795.1 Thermoflexales bacterium
CCCGGAGCCAATGACCCCTCTCCCTTTGGGGAGAGGCTGGGTGAGGGGGGAAGCCAGCCAACCCGCCGGCATCGGTGGCCAACGACCCCTCTCTCCTTGGGGGAGAGGCTGGGTGAGGGGGGATGCGCGTCTCACGCCCAAGCCGTGGCTGCCTGCGAGTTCGCACGCCTGGCTACCAACGCCGCTTGCAATCCGCAACGTGGCGGCAAGCCACCCAGCTCACCGCCCCGGAGCCAATGACCCCTCTCCCTTGGGGGAGAGGCTGGGTGAGGGGGGAAGCCAGCCAACCCGCTGGCATCGGTGGCCAACGACCCCTCTCCTCCTTGGGGGAGAGGCTGGGTGAGGGGGGGGATGCGCGGATCGTACCGTGACCATCGCCTTAGGAAGATCCGCGGGCTGGAGCACCGACGCCGACCGCTGTGTCGGGGATTCGAGCCAACCCGCCGGCACCGGGACTAACAACAGAAGGCCGGACGGAAATTCCGAAGCCAGTGGAACCTCAATGCCCCAGGACCCGTACACTCTCCTCACGGTCCTGATGCACCAGGCGATGAGCGCCGAAACGAGCTAGGACGCGACGGGCCCGATTCCTCAGGGCTCGCATCCGGTCGTCCTTCGCCTTCCAGGTGCCGTCTACCTGCCTCAGAACAAGTTGACTATCCCCGCGAATCTCCACGGAGAAGTCCTGGGGCCGGCGCTCCGCCTGTTCTATGCGCTCCTTGAGATCCTCCAGGGCAGCAATCAGCGCCTCATACTCCGCCTCGTTGTTCGTCATATCACGACCGAAGTCGAGTCGGACGATCCTCTGCTTCGCATCGTGGCGACGCACCAGGGCGTAGCTGCCGTACCCCGGGCCGGGGTTCCCGCGGCTGCCTCCGTCGAAGATGATGATATAGTCCGACTGGCCGTCCAGCTCCTGTGCCTCGAAGGCGACGAACATCTCCTTCTGGCCCGGAGTGAAGGAGGACCACTCACTTGCTAGCCTCTCGAACAGCTCCTCCCGCTCCTCGTCGGAGAGGGCATCCACAGCTAAGACTATGCGCTCGACGGTCTCGGTCATCCGGAGACCCTCCGCTCATAGAGTGCGAGCAGGTTAGCGACGTGGATCTGCTGTACCTGTCCGTGGATAGGCAGGCGCGACAGCCCGGTGGATTCTATGGGGTCGTCGCGCAGAGCGCTCTTGCCCTGCCCCCTTTCGATGGCGGCTGCTACCTTCTCCTCGATACGGTCGAGGTAGTCGAGGCTGGCGCGGATGACCCCGTCGACCTCGCCCACCAAGACGACCTCTCCATGGCCTTGCACCAGGTTCTTGATCTCCAGGTCCCGGATCTTGATGAGTGACCGTCGGAACGCCTGGATGTCCCCGTCCACAATGGATGGGACCGGCATCATCGTGTCCGAGGCGAACAGAACCTGCTCTTCCTCAACGTAGACCATCACCAAGTCCTTTGTGTGCCCGGGTGCCCAGATCAAGCGGACGAGCTGGCCCGCGAGCTGCAGCGCCATCTCCTCTCCCTCGAAAGTCACATCTGGAAGCCGAAGCGCGACCTCTTCCAGCATTGGTTCGTGGGCCTTCGCCCCTTCGAGGGCTGGCTGACCCCGCTCTTGAAGAAGCTTGCCGCAAAGCTGGTGGCAGACGAGGTCGGCCTCGGTAAAGAGGTACGCACCATAGGCGTGATCAGCGTGATAATGGGTCAATATCACGTACTTCACCCCGGGCGGTGAGACTCTGGGGATGAAGGACAGCATCTCTCTTGACTCGACAGGGAAGGGCAAGCTGTCGACCAGGATCGCGCCCGCTGGCGTGACGATCGCACCGGCGGTCACCTGAGCATATAGGTCACTGGTGAAGATGTGGATGTTGTCGGAGACCCGTTCACGGAGCATGGCATACCTCGCATTAGATGTTTGGAACGACGATGAAGGCCGATTGGCCGAGGATAGCACAGAGGCTGGCCCAGGTCAAGCCGGGCCGCGCGCCGGCAAAGGGGAAGATCCGGGGGACAGGAAAAAAAGTGAAACCCCGCCATGCCGTGCGCCGTTTGTGTGTTGAGCCGCTGCTCGTAAGTGGGTGCCTGCTCCCCGGTCTCCCGGGGAGACTACAGCTCCCTATCTGATAGGTGTTGGCTCAAAACGCAGCCGGCTGTCACGAACACAGCAGGGTTATCGAACACTAATATACCACGCCTTCAGAAAAGCGCAAGTGCAAAGTGGCCGTGTTCACAGGAGCGCAGAGATCAACGCCCCGGACACGAGCCTATTACAACCCGCTACGCTCGTGTTGGAATCTCGCCTGCCCAGAGGAACGAGATCGTGATACTGAGTATCCTGTTGATCGTCATACTGGGGATGCTGGCTAGCAGGCTGGTCGAGAAGCTGGGCCTCCCCAGACTCTTGGAGATGATTGGAGTCGGTATAGCGGTGCGACCCTATGGGCTGGACCTACTGGATTCGCCCATTCTACAGAATGCGACGGATATCCGTCTGATCGCACTGTTCATCATCTTTCTGCGAGCTGGATTCGGGCTGGAGAAAGACCTGCTGAGGAACGTCGGGCCCGTCGCTCCTAGAATGAGTGCCATTCCCTGCTTGCTGGAGGGGCTTACCATTACAGCGATCTCGTGCTGCCTGTTGGCCCTTCCATTGGCGGAAGCGGGGATGCTTGGCTTCATCTTGGCGGCAGTCTCGTCAGCTGTGATCGTCCCAGCCGTGCTGCAGCTGGAAAAACAAGGTTGGAGCATGCGGCGGGGTGTTCCGGTCATGGCCCGGGCTGGAGCCTCGGTCGACGACGTTTTCGCCATCACGTTGTTCACCATCTTCTTGGGGATGGGCACACAGCAAGAGCAATACTGACTCGGGCCCTTGGCCCAGATCCCATTTCAGATCGTCGGCGGCATCGCCTTGGGAGTGTTACTTGGGTGGCTGTTGGGCCTGCTCTTCCGCCACTTCTCTGTATCACATCTGGAGCGAGTCGGACTCGCAGTCGCCGGCGCGTTTGCCGTGCTGCTCATCGGCGAACAGATCCAGGTTGCCGGTCGCCTGGGTGTGATGACCGTGGGATTCTTGCTTCTGGAGAAGGGCGGCCAGTACGCTGTGCGCCTGGAGAGAGCTCTTGGCCAGTTCTGGTTCTTTGCCCAGATCTTCCTCTTTGTCCTGATGGGAGCGGAGGTCAGCCTGGTGGTGGCATGGGAGGCCGGGCTGTTGGGGCTCGTGATCGTCGCCGCTGGATTGCTGGCCCGCACTACCGGAGTGATGCTGGCAACGCACGGTTCCGAGCTTTCCGGCAAGGAACGGCTCTTCGCGGCCGTCGCCTGCGTGCCCAAGGCGACTGTTCAGGCCGCCATCGGCGGCATTCCGCTGGCAATGGGGATCGCCTCCGGGGAGACCATTCTTGC
Source organism: Thermoflexales bacterium (assembly GCA_007118795.1). Lineage (GTDB taxonomy): Bacteria > Chloroflexota > Anaerolineae > B4-G1 > B4-G1 > SKLM01. The sequence continues at coordinate 3,396 of SKQX01000030.1, forward strand.
AATCGCTCTTCTCGCTGTTGTCCTGACGGCGTCGCTCGGTGCCATCGGCATCAGGCTGGCCACGCCACGTCTGCTGGAGCAGGAGGTGCCCGAACCAATCCCCATCGGCAGGGGCGTCAGCTCCAGCGGCGCCTTCGGCGGCACATGACCGCGGACGCGCGGGCTCACAGCCACCGAACGACGTAAGAGGAACCGAGCGTGCGCCTGCTCTTAGACGCTTCGTAGGCTATCGATGAGCCTCGCTCGAGGTGTATGATGAGCAATTTCGTGAGCTAGCCGGTGGAGAGCCTCCTCCTGAGGCAAGAGGCATGACGCGCGCACCCGGCCCGGGCGGCGTGCCGCTGGCTATCGGGTCCCATGCTCTGGAGTTCGAGATCTTCTCCAGGGTTCCTGGTCCGGGAACACATCATCTTCTCGGTGGAGGAACGCTTTGCACTCCGCCTTGGGGTCCCACGCCTATCTCGGGAGCACACAGGCCGGACCAGATCGTCTAGAGTCAATGGGGAGGGTGAAGTCCCCTGCCCGAATCCCCGCGATCGGTTCAGCGCCGTTTGACAGAGACGCCCATCATGCTATACTTAGCTCCATATCAACCGACTGTGGCGATGAGGCTCGCCAGCGGGTGCTGCCCGCCAATTGTCTTCATGACTGAATGACTGATGGCCTCTACCTGTACAAGGTAGAGGCATCTTTTTTTGGGGAGGTGTGCACAGATGACGAAGAAGGATCACCTGTATTCTGAGTTGCTCGACGCTTGTGGGAAGTCTGGCTGTCCAGTGTGCCACCTGTCCCTTGCCTTCACACGTGACTACCTGGAACGCACTATGTACGAAGGGGTGAACGACCCTGGCGTGCGGGCCGCCCTGCGCGAGGCGCGCGGTTACTGTAATCCCCATGCCTGGCTGTTGACTGAAGGTCACGGTGTTGTGCTGGGCACAGCCATCATCCAACGTGACATACTGGAGACGGTGGTTGGAATCACAGATATCGCACCGCGTGGACGGCCCGTCCGCCGACATGCTGCGGAGATCCTGGAGCGGCTGCAGCCTGCGGGCAGGTGCCCGGCATGCGTGCACCAACGGCAGTTCGAAGACCGCGCGATTCACACGCTCCTCAAGTACCTGGGCGATGAGCAACTGGCTACGACACTTGAGGAGACCTCCGGGTTATGCCTGGCCCATTTCTCGCGGGCTCTGGAATTGGTTGAGGATTCTGATCAACTCAAGGGACTTCAGCGATTCCAGCAAGAAGCGTTGCAGGGGCTGTGCGAGGAGCTGACAGAGCTGATCCGCAAGCACGACTATCGGTACGCAGATGAAGGGTTCCACGAGGAAGGTGATAGCTGGCTACGAGCAACGGGGATCGTGTCCGGCGAACGGGGGATCAGGTAAGTCGTGGCCGTCCATTACTGCGCGGGATGTTGGTCGGAGATCTCGGAGGGGCGCGATAGCTGCCCGGCCTGTGGTCGATCGCTGGTCGCCGATGAGGCTTTTGTGGAGAAGCTCTTCACTGCTTTGCACCACCCGGAACCGACGCGCGCCCAGCTGGCGATCCACATTCTGAGCGAGATGATGGCAGAGCCCCGCGCCACTCTGTCGCTGATCGATCTCCTTGACACGGCGGGTGACGCCGCCGTGCTCCGAGATACTGTCGTGGCTCTGGGGCGTTTCACTGATCCGCGTGCCGTACCTGCCATTGCCTCGTTGCGGCTGCACCGCGCGACGCCACTGATGGTCCGCACCGCCGCCGTCGATGCGCTGGGTCAGATCGGTGGTTCAGGTGCGCGGGCGGTCCTCGAAAGCGCCCTCGTCGATCCTAACGCTGCGGTCAGAGAAGGCGCCCGCCGGGTGCTGTCACGCGAAAGGACTCGGGTCTGACCGGGTTGAGGAGACGCGGGGGCATCGGCGGAGCTCTACCGGGTTGAGCTCTCCAGGTCATCTGGTATGAACCACGTTGAAGCGGAGATTCTGGATTGCGTCGTTAGGCTGTATCCTGATTACTTTGCCAGCCTTGACCGTTTCTGCGTGAACCACAGCGGATTCCTGGATGAGACCCTCCACAGGTTTGACGGCGAGGTCCAGTTCTACGTGGCGATGCTGAGACACATCGCGGTCATCAGACAATCCGGACTGCAACTCTGCTATCCGCGGATTGATACCCACGACCAAGGAGGGATTGTACGATCGCGAAGGATTCGACCTGGCGCTGACCCATAAGCCGATCAGCGAAGGAGAGCCTGTTGTCCCGTATGACCTCAGCCTCGAAAGCAAGGAGCGCATCTTCATAGTCTTCGGCGCCAACCAGGGGGGCAAGTCCACGTTCTTGCGGAGCGTCGGTCTGGCTCAGTTGATGATGGAGTCCGGCATGGTTGTGCCCGCCGAGTCGCTCCGCGCCAATGTATTCAGCGGCTGTTTCAGCCACTTCAGGAGG
>SKQX01000207.1 GCA_007118795.1 Thermoflexales bacterium
GAAGGAGAAGGTGAGTGATGACCTCTGACTATCAGTCTGTCCACGAGGACATCTTCCACGGCGTCACCCGCAGTGTGTGCCCCGTGTGCCGCCGGGTGGTGGATGCCCAGGTGCTCCTGCGGGACGGGACCGTCATCCTGCGCAAGCGGTGCCCCGAACACGGCTGGCACGAGGCACTGGTTTCGTCCGACGCCGGTTGGCACCTGAACTCACAGGTCTATAACGAACCGGGGGCGATTCCCTATGACTTCGCCACGTCGGTGGAAGAGGGCTGTCCGCACGACTGCGGGCTGTGCCCCGAGCACAAGCAACACACCTGTGTGGCCGTGATCGAGGTCACCTCCCGCTGCAATCTGCGCTGCCCGACGTGCTTCGCGGATTCGGGGGAGGGGGTTGACCTCCCGGTGAGCCAGGTGGAGTTCATGCTGGACCGTCTGCTGGAGACGGAGGGTCGGCCGGAAGTGATCCAGATCAGCGGCGGGGAGCCTACGCTCCACCCGGATTTGTTCAGCATCCTGGGGGCGGCGCGGGACCGGGACATTCGCTACGTTATGCTCAACACGAATGGGATCGAGTTAGCCCGGGATCAAAGCTTCGTACGCCCACTGGCCGAGTTTAACCCTGCCATCTATTTGCAGTTCGACGGTGTGGACCCTGAGAGCCATCGGACTTTGCGAGGGCGGGACCTGCGCGCGGTCAAGGAGCAAGCTCTGGACAATCTGGCTGAGGCGGGGCTGTATGCCGTCCTGGTGACAACCATCACCGAGGGGGTCAACGAGGGGGAGATCGGGGACATCTTACGCTACGGCCTGGAGCATCCGGCGGTGCTGGGCGTGAGCTATCAGCCGGTCGCCTTTGCCGGGCGCTGCCGCGATGGGCACGATCCGCTGCACGCTGTGACCCTGCCTGACGTGCTGCAGGCCCTGGAGACCCAGACCGACGGGCTGTTCTGGATGAATGACTTCCGGCCGGTGCCCTGTCCACACCCCACCTGCTCGGCGAGCAGCTACGCAGTGGTACACGAGGGCGAGGTGACGCCGATCACGCGGCTGCTGGATGTGGACGACTATCTGGACTTCGTGGTGAACCGCACTGTCCCCGACCTCTCGGACGACCTGCAGCCGGTGATGGAGGCGCTGTGGAGCATGGCAGCCGTGATGGGGAGCGATGGCACGACGGACAGTCTGACGTGTGCGGCCTGCGATCTGGCGCTGCCTCTGGAGACGGTGAATCAGCTGGGTAGGGAGAGCTTCTTTCTGGTGCACGTCCACAGCTTCATGGACAGCCACAACTTCGATTTGAAGCGCCTGATGAAGTGCTGCATTCATGAGTTGCTGCCCGATGGACGGGCGGTGCCTTTCTGCGCCTACAATGTGCTGGGCTACCGCAAAGAGATCCGAGAAGAGTCTGAGGTGAGAAGATGACAGACACGATGGCCGAAGAGGGGATTGCGCTCTGCTGTGCCATCTTCTATCAGAGCGATCTGGTTCGGGCGCTGCTGGGGAATGTGTTTCACCCGGGCGGGCTAGCTTTGACCCGCTACCTGGGTGAGTGCCTCGGGCTTGGTTCCGGGGATCGCGTGCTGGATGCGGCGTGCGGCCGCGGTGCGTCGGCCGTACACCTTGCGGAGCAGTTCGGCTGTCACGTTACCGGAGTTGACTACGGCGCGGAGAACATCGCCGCCGCCGAGGCCCACGCCGCCGAGCACCGTGTGGCACACCTGACCACGTTCCGACAGGGGGACGCCGAGGGGCTGCCTTTCGAGACCGGTCGGTTCGACGCGATGATCTCCGAGTGCAGCTTCTGTACCTTTCCCCATAAGGCACGGGCTGCGGCCGAGATGGCGCGCGTCCTGAAGCCCGGCGGGCGGCTCGGTCTGACCGACATGACCCTGAACAGCTCGTTGCCGGACGACATCCAATCCCTTCTGGCGTGGGTGGCCTGCGTCAGCGGGGCCGGCACTCCCGAGGACTACCGATCTGCACTGCAGGCGGCGGGCTTCGCCGATTTTCGGATGGAGGATCGACGGGATCTGCTGCTGGAGATGCTGAGCGACGTGCGGCGCAAGTTCCTGGGCGTCGAGCTATTGGCCGGGCTGGGTGGGCTGGACCTGGGGGATTTGGACCTGAAGGAGGCGAAGCGGGTGGCGCGGCGCGTCGACGAGTTGATCATGGATGGCGAGGTGGGCTACACGCTCATCGTCGCCCGGAGGGCATAGATAATGGCGAGGCTCAAGATCACATCCCTGGCCATCGCCCTCGTGTTTGCTGGAGTGGCACTAGTTCCGTGCCAACCATCTGTCACAGCGACAGACTCACTAGGCGCAGCGCCTGGCGCTTTCGCCGAGGTGGATGGCGAGACGATGCAACCTACCAAGGCCCGCTGGTTGAAGCACGCTGCGCGCCAGCTTCACGCTGTACGGCGGGCCAAGGAGGAGGTTATGGATCCAGTCGACGTGACACCGGGCATCGAATACGACTTCGTGCCGAACTGGATGATGCCCTACCCTGGGGAGAACAGTGATGACTGTTAGCCCGGTGCGGGCCGGCGGCGTGATGCGATACAATGACCCTCGCGGGTGAGTGACCCCGTCCCCCGGCCGATCGGTCGGGGCCCGTTCCTTCTTGCGTGTCCATCGGAACCTGACTGGCGAGCCTTTCCCCCTCCGCCTGGCGGATCGAGGCCAGCCGGGCATCGGCCATCGCGGAGCGGCTGACGGGCTTGTGTCAGCTACGCCGGTGCGTTCGGCCTGATAGATGAAGCCTCAACGACACTGATCACCGCCGGGACGATAATCGCCTGGCAACTCTACGCACGTTTCTGGTTGCTCTGCCTCTTCGAGCAGTTCCAGAGCAGCGACCACGGCGGCGCGTTGTCTGTCGCGATCGCCAGGTGGCCCCATGGTTCTTCCCATCACATGGGGTGTGATCAACACGCGCGGGATGGCCATCCCCTCCAGGCGCGGGCGGAAAGCCCGGATGCCCACAATCACGGTGGCGATGCCGCTCTCTTCCAGCAATCTGGCCAGGTGTCCCACGGACACGTGACACACAGGTCAGACTGGCACCAGAAGCGCCGCATCTATCTCCCTTTCTTGAAGCAACCTGACCCACCGCGGTCCCGATTGATTGAGTAGCCTTCTCTGCGAGCAAGCCCCCACGAAAGAGTACGCCTCCGCCGCCAACTCGCCAATGACTCCCTCTTCCTCTAGACCTAGCAGGATCTCGTGAGGGAATACCACGTTCGGATCGAGCTGGGCCCCGCGGACGTCATAGCCGCCGTGCCGAACGATGAGCTTCTCTCTGGGAGTGCCAACCGGAATCGCCGACAGTGTGGGCTCTGACCTGACCCACTGGAGTATTCTCTCCTCTGCCTCGGCCTGGGTCATGTTCTTGACCCCGAAGGGTTCCGGGTCCTCGCCTTCGACGAAGTGTCCACTGGAAGATATGAGGACCAACCGGGACTGTGACAGCGGCTTCTCCAGGGGAGTGAACGGCCCTCCCTCATAGGCGCAGTCCCCCGCTCCCGCATAGGCGTGAACCTGCCCCTCGTAGACGTGTTCCACGATACGGTCGCACTGACCATCGTCGATCACATCTCCGAGTTTCCACAACAGGTCCTGAACGAACCTGCCGGCCTCTTCATCCGGCAAAGCTGCCAGAAACTTGAAATTCAAGTCGGTGCGTGAACCATAGGCAAAGGAGTTCTTGAACTCCTCGAAAGACTCGTTCCTTGTCTGATCAGGCATTGGGTGATGTCTCCTCACTGGTACGTCGATAGGTTCCTGAAAACGATATACTCGGTCCATCTACACCTAGAACCCACCTTGGCTGTCCTGCCATCGGCCCAGCAGGCCGAGGGGGCGGGCGTTTCATATGCTCGGCAAGACTCCCTATACCACCCCCCGGTCTTCCAGCCTGGTCATCAGCAAGAGAAGAGCCTACCGGTCGGGCTCGATGAGCTGAGCAGGAATCAGAGCGGCAAACCGGTGCATCGGCCCGCGGGCCCGACTGTCCTATTCGGAGATAACCTCCAACTCGCCCATCATTGGCCTTATGTCTCAGTGCAGCACTGCTGATGCCAGGCCCGCCCGTCTCTGGCCAGCAGCCGGTCCGCGTCGGAGGGCCCCCAGGTACCCGCCTCGTAGAACGCGAGCGGGGGCGCTTCCTCCCCCTCCCACTGCTCCAGCAGGGGGTCGATGAGCGACCAGGCCAACTCAATCTCGTCGGCGCGGGCGAAGAGGGAAGCGTCGCCGTTAAGGGCGTCGAGCAGCAGCCGCTCGTATGCATCGGGCAAGGCACCGGCGCCGAAATGCTCCGCGTAGTGGAACTCCATCGTCACGGGACGCGTCTGCATCCCGGCACCGGGTTCCTTGGCCTGGAAGCGCAGATGGATGCCCTCGTTCGGCTGGATGCAGAGGGAGAGCACGTCGGGGCTGATGTCCTGGTCAGCCTGGAACATCAGATGCGGCACTTCCTTGAACTGGATCGCGATCTCCGTCGACTTGAGAGCGAGGTTCTTGCCGGAGCGAAGATAGAACGGGACCCCACGCCAGCGCCAGTTGTCGACCTGAAGCTTCAGCGCAGCGTACGTGGCGGTGTCCGAATCTGCTGCCACCTCCTTCTCATCGCGGTAGGCGCGGTACTGACCGCGTACACTGTCGGTGATAGGGGAGACGGCCCGGAGGACCTTCGCCTTCTCGTCGCGAAGCACGTTCGCCTCGAAGGCGACCGGCGGCTCCAGCGCCGTGAGAGTGAGGAGTTGCGTCAGATGGTTCTGGAACATGTCGCGCAGGACGCCGGCCTGCTCGTAGTAACCGGCACGATGGCCGACGCCGACGCTCTCGGTTACGCTGATCTGAACGTGGTCGATGTAGTTCCGGCTCCAGAGGGGCTCGAAGATGGCGTTGGCGAAGCGGAAGCTCATGATGTTCTGGACCGTCTCCTTGCCCATATAATGGTCGATACGGTAGATCTGGTCCTCGTCGAAGACCTGGTGGATCTCCTGGTTGAGCCGGCGGGCACTCTCCAGGTCGTGACCGAAAGGTTTCTCGACGATGACCCGTCGCCACCCCTTATCACTCCGATTCAGCCCGGACCTACCCAGCCGCTCAACGATCATCGTGTACAGAGTGGGCGGCACGGCCAGATAGAAGAGCGCGCAGCCCCTCGTGTCGGACTCCCGGTCGAACGCCTCCAGCCGATCTCCCAGTCGACGATAGGTCTCCAGTTCGGCGAGATCACCCGACATATAGGTGTAGTTTTTGGAGAAGTCGGGCCAAAGCTGGCAGACGTCGTCCGGACCCGACGCGGCCCGTGAGTGCTCGACGATGCCCTCGTAGAGGTTCTCACGGAACGCCTCATCGGAGTAATCGGATCGTGCTATTCCGATGATGCGCGTGTCTGGGGAGAGCAGCTCACGACAGGACAGAGTGTGCAAAGCCGGCACCAGCTTGCGCTGGGTCAGGTCCCCCGACGCCCCGAAGATGACAATGGTGGTGGGTTTCGACCGATCGATTCTGTTCATCCGTGATCCTCCCTGGATTAGCAGGCTGCTTGGGGACTCGCTCCTTTCACCACGTCGGAGCCTACCCACGGCATGCGACGTGGTGAAGGAACGTAGGGCGTGCCGACGTCCCGAGTGAAGCGGGGCCCCGTGCGTCAGTCAGCCTTCTTCACCGCGTGGCCGCCGAACTGGTTGCGGAGCGCGGCCAGCAGCTTCGCCGCATAGCTCTCCGCCTGGCGGCTGGCCAGACGCATCTGCAGGGCCAGGGTGATGACCGGCGCCGGGACGTCGAGGTCCACGGCCTCAAAGACGGTCCAGC
>SKQX01000100.1 GCA_007118795.1 Thermoflexales bacterium
CCTGGCCGTAGGCGTGGCGAGCCTCGTCATCACCTGGTCATCCATCTGACATATGGCGAGCCGTCCACGGCCCATAGACCCTGCTAGCTTCCCTGCCGTCACATCTCGCATGTCCACCGAACGAGTTTGAAACCGTGCCGGGCCTGGACAGGCTTGGTGGTGGTCCAACCAGATCGTGGCCCGCGAGTCGATCCTCGAGACGGGTTCGTGAGTGACGCAATTCGCCATAAGACATACAGGAGGGGAATCATGAGGAAGGTACTCACTATCGCTGGATCAGACTCCGGCGGCGGTGCCGGCATCCAGGCGGACCTCAAAGCCTTTGCCGCCCGAGGGGTCTACGGTATGAGCGCCCTAACCGCGGTCACCGCTCAGAACACCCTGGGCGTCCAGGGGGTGCACGAGTTACCGTCGGAGTTCGTGGGCCAGCAGATCGACTCGGTGATGACCGACATCGGCGCTGATGCCTGGAAGAGCGGCATGCTGTCGAGCGCTCCTATCATCGGCGTCTTGGCCGATCGGGTGCGACACTACGGGGTGGAGTTGCTTGTCGTCGACCCCGTCATGGTAGCCAAGAGCGGTGATCCACTCCTCCAGCGCCAGGCGCGCGAGACGTTGATCGAGGAGTTGGTGGCCCTGGCCCACGTGATCACGCCTAACCACCACGAAGCCCAGGTGTTGACCGGACTGGAGGTGCGCACGCTGGCCGATATGCGCGAAGCGGCGAAAGCCATTCACGAGCTGGGCGCGCGCAACGTCGTCGTGAAGGGAGGACATCTTCCCGTTACCGCGCGCGCCATCGACGTACTCTACGACGGTGAGGAGATCATCGAGTTCGATGCCCCGCGCGTGGACACGCGCAATACCCACGGGACGGGTTGTACCTATGCTTCCGCCATTGCGGCGGAGTTGGCAAAGGGACGGTCGGTCCGGGAAGCCGTCAGAACGGCCAAGGGCTACTTAACGGCAGCACTCCAGGCGGCTGTCGGTCTAGAGATTGGCCAGGGCCACGGACCGCTTCACCATTTCCCGGACTGGCAAAACCCCCGCCTCCGCTCAGAAGCCGGGGAGTAGTCGCCACCGGGTACGGCCCCGATGTTGGTTCTGGTCGTCAGATGAGGTAGGGCGGAGCAAGCCCAAGACTCCTCTGAAGTCCGATCAGAGTCATCGGCCTCGGCTGGGACTCGCCTTACCGATCGGACGTGGCGATGCCCTGGCGGACGCGACCGTCCTCTGCGACCCAGGCCTCGGCAGCCAGGTCCACCGGGAAGATCTTGAATCGGTCACGTTCGTCCCCATCCCTCCTGCTCACAGAGCCAGACGGGCTCACGCTTGCGCTTACCCCGGCGGAACCCGCTGGAAACCCCTTTCCACTTGCGCTATAATACGGACCAGCCCGTGGAGGCTATCCCTTAGCACGCCGGCTTCCATCGCGGATTTCAGGGCACATTAGAGCGAGGGGCGGGATCGGTATGAGCTGGCCCCCTTCGCTTCCAGATTAGGGAGAACGAGCGACGATGAATGATTCATTTGATCTCTGGGAGAGGCCGGACTCAGTCGAGTACATGATCGCGGGTTGGTACCAGTGGGCGGATGCCGGTGAGGTGTCGTCGGGCCTTCCCCAGTACCTCATCGACACGACGAACGCCCGGCAGATCGGCGAGATGGAGCCGCGAGGCTACTACCTGTTCCAGTTCCCGGGCACCCATGATCTGCTGAGACCGATGGTCCGGCTCGAGGATGGGTATCGTGTGGAGTTGCACGAACGGACGAACGCATTCTACGTGTCCGGTGACGGGCGCAGCAGCTTCTTGATCTTCCTCGGCGATGAACCTCATATGAACGTGGAACAGTACGCCGAGGCTTTTCTCGACGCAGTGGAGGCATTGGGCGTTGAGCGGGTTGCTGTCGTTGCGGGCGTGAATGGGCCCATTCCCTACGACAAGGATCGGGAGATCTCCTGTGTCTACAGCCTGCCCGGCATGAAAGACGAGCTGGAGGGATACGCTCTCAGGCTGTCCAACTACGAAGGCGGAGCGACCATCGGGGTCTATCTCGCCGATCGGGCTGAGGAGCGGGGGATCGAACTGATGGCCCTTTACGCTATGGTCCCGGCCTACGACTTCTCTCAAGCGTCGTCAACCATCCAGCGAGTCTCCGCTGAGGAGGATCACAAGGCTTGGTACGATCTCATGCTTCGGCTGGACTACATGTTCGACCTCGATTTCGATCTGTCGGAGCTGGAGCACAACAGCACTGAACTGATCGCGGCTTGGGACTCACGGATGGCGCAACTCGAGAAGAAACTACCCGGGGTGGTTGGCCCCTACATGCAGGAAGTGAACCGCGAGTTTGAGGAGCAATCGTTCGATCCCCTCGGCCAGGCCTGGGAAGACGCCCTGGGTGATATCTTCGAGGACTCGGAAGGTATGGGCTACTCGGAGGGCTGAGCACACTCGGGTCTGACGTCTCCCTGTGCGCTACCACGCCGCTGTAGCCCCCAGGAGTTGGCAGCTGAGCAAGCGAGACCGTCACGGCCTGTGGAGATGGGGGCCGGGCGGTCTTACCATCTTCTGCGGTCCCGATAGGAGCAGCTCCATCACCAGGGGATCCATCCATCTTTCCATCCCCCCTCCTTGGCACCCCGGGGGCCTGCCCCGCCCTGTCGCTTGCTAGGGTGGCCCCAGTGTGGTAGAGTACCCTTCGAGCCCGGGCCGTTGTCGGGCACCGGAACCCTTATGGTAGCCGTCGTCAGACAGCGGGTCTGCACCCGTGCGGTGCCGTATTGGGAGACATCTCTGCGGGGAGCCCTCAGCCGTGAGGCGGGGTTCTGTGGTTCGAAGCGCTCCTGTCCATGATGTGCCTTGGCGCGGGGTCGCCATCTCTCGATCCAATGAGCTATCCACGCAGTAGGGAGCTTGGTCAGTCCCTCAAGGTGTTGGCCTTTGTCGCCCTCGCCCTGCTGGTTTGCGTGGGATCGACTCTGGTCGTCGTGAATGCGAGACCCCGGCTGCTCCTCGGGGTCCTCGGCCTCCAGCACGTGGGGCCTCTGGAGAGCTCATTACCGCCACCACCGGAGCCGCTCCAATTCACTGGCGAGGTCCAAGACCAGGTGGCGGTGGTCATCTCCCCTCGCATCGCCCAGCCGTTGCTCCTGACACCAGGGGAGCTGGGGGGTCCCATCATCGCGGACACGTCGACACCGGGGAGAACAAGCTACCTCATCGCGGTCGATGAGGTCAACCTAAACGATCTACTCCGCCGGGAGGGATTCTTTGCCCTCGGTCATAGCGCCCGGTATCGGGATCTCCAGATCGATCTCCAGCCCGCTGGACTGGTTCTCTACGGCGACGTCCATCTCGGGCTGCGCTGGCACAGGATGGGGCTGTTACTGATCCAGCAAGACGGTGCCCTCGGCCTGTCACGGGCCGGCGTCGTGTTGGACGACGAGCTCTATGAGCTGCCAGAGGAGGGCGGCCTGCTGCCCCGTCTTCTACTACCCAGCGCCCGTGGGGTGGAGCGAGCACGGCGTGCCTTGACCGTCGTCGGTCCCCTCCCGGGGGAGGCCCGTGCCGAGGCAGTCCGTATTCACCGCCATCGGCTCGAGATCCTGGCCCAGGCGAGCTACCCCTTGTCGTCCCTGCCGGACACCGGATGGCACTCACTTGAGTCCGGGGTTGAGTGGCGCGAGTTCGAGGTCGCGGCGGATCCAAGCCGGCCTCCGGAACGGCTGCGGGTCGTGCGGCTCGACCCAACCCTGGTGAGGTTCCGAGTGCGCTATGACCCCGATGAGCCCAGGAGGGTGTCGGACTGGGCGGCCGAAGAGGGGGTGCTGCTGGCTGTGAACGGGGGGTACTTCACACCGCGCGACGAAGGAGGGAGGACCATTGGGCTCCTGGTCAGCGACGGGGAGCGGTGGGGCCAGCCCTTCTCTACCTATACCGGGATGTTTGCCGTCACTGCTGGCGATCAGGTCAGCGTGCGCTGGTTGGAGCAGTGGCCATACGCGGCTGAAGAGTCCCTGGCTCACGCGCTGCAGTCTTTCCCTATCCTGGTCAAGCCCGGAGGCGTCCTCGGCTTCCCCGCCGGCTCCGGTGAGGGAGCCGCAGCTCGCCGCACCGTTGTCGCCCAGGATGACGGGGGCAACGTATTGTTCATCGTAGCCCCCCGCGGATATCTCAGCCTTCCCGAGCTGGCCGCTACTCTCACCGGATCGGATCTGCGGATCGATGTGGCTCTGAACCTGGATGGCGGTGCCTCCACGGGCATGTGGATGATGAGCGGGGATGCGCGGCTTGAGATCGACTCGTTTGTTCCGGTGCCCTCGGTCATTATTGTCGAGCGTCCATAACGCCGTTTCAGCAGACGTGAGCGTGTCCTAGTAGACAGCGGCGTAGGCCCAGATTTGGTAGACAAGGAGTACGGCTGATGCTGATTACCAATGTCCAAGTCGTGCCGGTCGAACTGGCGTTGCGCGTGCCGTACCGGACCGCCTATCACACCGACCCCATCGAGATGGTCCCGGTCGTCTTTGTGCGCATCGAGACCCGACAGGGGCGTGAGGCGTGGGGGTGTGCCGCTTTTGATCCGGCCATCACCGGAGAGACTCTGGAAGCCGTCCTCCGCGGCTGTCAGGCGTGTGCCGAGCGGGCGAGGGACCTCAGCCCCCTGAACCTGGAGTACGCGCTGGACGAGCTGACCGGGTTGACTCAGGGCGTCCCCTCAGCCCTTTGTGCCTTCGATCTTGCGCTCCACGATCTTCTGAGCCTGGCTGCTGACTTACCCCTCTATCGGCTCCTGGGAGGATATCGCGATCGGATACAGACCTCCATAACCATCAACCTTGGCCCGCCTGGTGAGTCCGTCCGGATGGCTCGTTACCGCGCCGCGCAGGGCTTCCGCATTCTCAAGGTCAAAGGCGGGCTTAGTCCCGAGGAGGACGTGCGCCGTATCCGCGCGATCCATCGCGCCCTGCCCCACCTGACCCTCCGTCTGGACGCTGATCAGGGCTATGGGGTTGAGCAGGCGCTCGATGTGGCGCGGGCCCTCGAGGGGAAGCTGGAGATGCTTGAGCAGCCCACTCCCGCCCACGACCTCGACGCCCTTCAGCAAGTCACCCGGCAGAGCCCGGTGCCCATTCTGGCCGACGAGAGCGTGATCCAGCCTCGGTCGGCCCTGGAGGTAGCCAAGCGGCGTGCCGCCAGCGGCCTTAGCGTGAAGTTGACGGCGTGCGGTGGCCTGCGCTGTGGCCGCGAGATCAACACCATCGCCCGGATCGCCCAGATGAGCACTATGGTGAGCTGTGTCAACGAGCCCGCCCTGTTGACCGCTGCCGGGCTTTCCCTCGCCCTGAGCAGTCCAAACATCGCATATGGCGACCTGGATGGGCATCTCGATCTGGCTCAGGACCCCACGAGGCCCCGTTTCCGGCTGGAGGACGGATGGCTCATCGCCAGCGACGTCCCGGGGATCGGCTGCACGGTCAACCTGTAACACGAATGAGCGCCTTCCGGCCGGGGTGGGGTTCGACGACGCCCGATGGGGGCGAATGCTCGGAGGTGTCCTAGCGCCTGCCAGTCGTCAGCTGGTGCCCGCCGGGCGTTGCCGCCGACCAAAACGTCGTGCCACCATCCGGACGCCTCGGCCCGGCATCCCGCGCCTAGAATCTTGGCGCGAGCATTACGTCGAGGGTCGCTGTTTCAGTTCTGTCAGCAGCTCCGGGATGCGCTCGAAGTCCTCCCTAACCACGCTCTGCAGCGATCGTCGATAGAGGGCGGCTGCCGGGTGATAGAGGGGCAGGGTGACCATCCCGTCTCTGTGCCG
>SKQX01000259.1 GCA_007118795.1 Thermoflexales bacterium
AACTCGACCGCCCTCGCCTGTTGACGTGGAACGCGAGGATCACTCGGGTCAAGATGGGACACTACGATCTTCTTCGTGACGCGGTGATGCTGAGCGTGACCCTCGACGCGCCCGATGTGCCGGACTACGTTGTGGACTACGTGATGTACCACGAGCTGGTGCACAAGCAGTTGGGCGATCAGGTGGTCAACAGGCGTCATCACACCCACACGCCAGCGTTCCGCCAGGCGGAGCGGGCATTCGCGCATTATGGAGAAGCCCAGGCCTTTCTCAAGAAGACTGCAAAAGCACGATAGCTACCGGCTACCCTGCAGTCTACTCGCCATCTGTTGCGAGATGAGCGCTGCAGTCCTGCAAGCAATGTGACCCCCCACAGCCCAGGGCGCTGGCAGTGTGATAGCCCGCGATGTGGCCCGTACTCAATGTTATGCCTGGTCAACCTTTCTTGCGCCATATCTACCTCCTTAGGTTTTCGGAGGCAAGCCGTGCCACAATCATCCAGGATTGGCCAGCGTCGCCCGCTACGCCATCTGTCTCGCCTCTGGATTCTGAGCATGCCGTCCAATGGATCCAAACGATTCCCGGATCATTCACGAGATGTAGGCAACGAGCCTTAGTGACGACGGCGGAGACCTGTCCTGGCGGAAGAGTCCATCCGTCCCAAGTGGTTGACCACGGAGGGCGCGGAATCTAGCATCGTGCGGCGCATTCGGTGGGGGATCAGCCAGTGCGCCTGCACAAGCATCCGTGTTCTCGGAGATTCAGGGGCACTGTCGACTCCAGTTGACCATGTCCAGCAAGCTTATCCGGCCCCGTCCGCGGGGAGCCTTCTGCCGGGCTGCTAGCTTTCCGCCCTGTGGATCACCGGTGGGTTGAGCACTGGGTTTGACTCTGCGCGGCGCTGCTCACCCCCAGCCTGGAATAGTGGTGATACAAGCCGTTGAGCACCGGCCGCGACGAGTGCGTTGCCGTGCCGGGTGGTGGGTCCAATCGCTGCATGTGACGCGGCATGCGCTGCCCGATGCCCTGATGGGGCCAGGCACGGTTAAAGCATACCGAGTACTCCTTGACCAGCCTGTGCACGGGTCGCTCGTTCAGGATCACGAAGTGGTCGAGACACTCCCGTCGGAGACTGCCGAGGAACCGCACACACACAGCGTTCACCCCGGGGAGGTCGGAGAGCACTCACCACCTAACGGCATCTTGCCAGATGCAACTGTATTGACTTTATGGCAAGAGAGAGCTGAAACCGCGCTCCAGAGTGGTACACTCCCACTTCGGTGTTCTTGGTACACTCTTACTTCGTTGACAACAAACGCTCCTCCTGACATCCCGCCCTCACCCAAGAACGCTTACCGCTCTCACTACACCTACCGAGGCTGGGCCGACGGGGATAAACAGCATCCTCTGGACGACCCCGAGGCTTGCGAATATCTCTCCAACTTCGAGATCATCCTCCGTCTGGTCGACTTCAGCCCCCTGCGGCCCGTCCTGGCTCAACTGCTGGGCTGGACCCCCGCTCAGGGGTGGAAGCCCTTCGATCCCGTCTCCATCTTCCTTCTCCTGGGCTGGCAGATCACCAACGGTTGGTCTCGCGCCCAAACACTGCGTAACCTTCATCATCCTCGCTACGCTGATCTTGCTCTACTTCTTGGCTTCGAGGAGCAGGGCTTCCCCACCGAAGGCGGCCTGCGCTACTGGCTCATCACCGTCGGGGAGAACGCCATCAGCGACGAGACCATCGTGCTGGGCCAAGAGGCGGACGAGCTCGTTGAGGTCGCTATCCAACTCCTCAACCAGCTCATTGCCCAATCGGTCTGGCTGATGGTCAACAGCGGTTTCTTCAGCCAGGAAGCGTGGGAGGAGACCTTCGTCTGCCCTGATGGCATGCTCCATCACGCCGCTTCAGCATCGTCCTGCTCGACGGTTTCCTGCCTGCCAATGCCCAAGAGGAGATCCCTGCCGCCGCTCTCTTAGCCCAGCTCCCTGTCTTCGATCCTTCCCTCACCGGCGACAGCGCCGATGGTGACGCTGCGCACGGCTACGACGTCTTCCCGAATGTGGTCTACGATGTGCTGGGTGCCCGTGGTGTCGTCGACCTCCGTTCCCGCACCATCGATGAGGACCAATCAATGTGGCCTGTGCGGGGCTACGACGACAAGAGGCATCCCATCTGCCCCTATGGCTATCCCTTCACCGGCAACGGCTTTGACGCTCAGCGCCAACGCCACAAATGGTTCTGTGGGCAGGCCTGTCTCAACGGCAAGGACCCTCTTGTCGTCGTCGAGGACATTCCTTACCCGCCACTGGAGTGCCCGCACGCCCATCCCGACCCTACGGCAGAATCATCAACGTCGGCGAGCGTTTCGAGGACGGTTCGATACGTCTGGTGCGCGACATCCTTGTGGGCACACCCGCCGCGAAGCGTATCTATCACCGCGACCGCAACGCCTTGGAAGGGCGTAACGCCACCTTGGAGATATGGAACCTCAAGCGTTGCCCGTCTATGGCCACCTGTGCGGCAGGACTACTACTTTCCTGGCTGACGTTTGGCTTAACTTGACCACCATCGCTCGCCTGGTGCGAGAAGCGACGAGCGCCACGGGCAAAACCTGACGTTGGCCCTCGTATCTATGCTGACCATCAGGCCTCGCAAAATCCCTCTCGCGTGGCTCAAGCCACCCTGCCTGTGACTCAGAATCTGCCTTCTCGTGGCTCCACTGCCTCAGCTCCTGACTGCTCCCACCCCTCGGTCTTGGCGCATCATGGCGGTTCCTGCTTCGCTTCCGATCCCTCATCTGGGCAATCCTTGCTCCATCAACCCCAATCCGTGCCTACCTGACCACCCTGTGGCCCCTTACTGCTTCGAAAACCCGGTACGTTGTTTGTCTTTGCTGCCAACGATGGTACAATCTTTCTGTGCACATAGCGCCTTGCCTGATGCCCAAGCGAAGAGGTGTTGTGAGAAGGGGGAGTTTCGCATGGAGGATGAGATAATCGAGGATCTGACCCTGTTGTTGCTCCATCTGACCTCGTGGGAAGAGCCGGTTTGTCAGGACCTAACGACCCACCGGGCCTGGTAAGGCTTCCGCTTTGAAGCCCTGGATGCGCTCGAAGAGGCCGGGTACCTCAGCCAGAGCCGGGGGGCCAAGTCCGTGACGCTCAGCCAGGCCGGCATCGAACGGGCGCGGGCGTTGGCAGCCGGGTATCTGGGTGAGACTGCAGAAGGTCTGTGAATCCATTGGCACGAGAGGTCGCGACATGACCTACGAACAGTTCCGCACCGCCTGGTACGAAGCGCTGACCGAAGCCGGGATGTGGTCCTACCTGGCCCGGCCGACCGAGACGGTGCACCTGGGTGGGATGAGCCGCACGTGCCAGGTCTATGTCCACCTGGGGCATTCGCGGGAGATCGAGCCGTTCCAAACCAGCGCTAGCTTGCGCTGGACGTGGGATGCGTTGCAGGCGGCCCGCACGGCAACCACGGAAGAAGATGTGGTCATACAGTTCCTTGGGGACAAGGGGCGCCACCAGGACACCGAGCGGCCCTGGCTTCGGGTGGATCTCATCCTCAGCGCCACGTTGCCCTGGGGCGCCCCGTTACCTCTGCCAGATCCGGACATGTGGCGTGCCTGGTTGGCCGACGTGACCGAGCGGCTGGAACCCTTGCTGTCGACGGATTGGGAGCCGCGGGACGAAAAGATAGCCATCCTTGCCACTCGGAGCGAGCCGGAGGCAGAAGTACAGCCTTCCGCAGATGGCCAGTTGCACCTCACCGGGGTCAAGCTGTCGGCCTGGGAAGGGATCGAGCTGCCCCGGCACTGGGATGATCCCAATCGCGAACAGGACGAACATCCGTATGAGCAACTGGTCAATTTCGCCGAGCGGGTCCGGGAAGCGATGGACGAGTGGAATCAGAGCCTGATCCATCTGCTGCGGCAGTGACTTTCCCCGGCAAGCGGCGATTGGTGCGCTTCTTGGGACACGGCTACCAGGAGGCGGGATGATCGAGTTCGACGAAGACACGGACGACGAATGGGGCTGGTACGACGGTCAGTGTTATGCCTGCGATCTTCCTGGCCGGGTGGATGGTCTGGGGCTTTGTGAAGAGTGCCGGAGCAAACTGGAGCGCGACCTGATCCGCCAGCGGGATTGGGATTACTCGGCCTGGGCCTTCGGGCTGTCGGATGAGGGCAGGGAGAAGTTGTACCATCAGGTGATCACGCAGCACAGCAGGAAACTAGAGCTCATCGCTCCGACGCAAGGGATCCGGAAGCAGCGTCCCGCGCATAGGCGAAGGCGCAAGGACACGGGCAGGACACCTGGCGGATAAGACCCCAGCCAATCGACCTGAGTGGCTTGGTACGGTTGGGGGGAAAACGGGAGCGGACGCGCTCCTCGACATCCGCCACGGCGCTCTTGTCGGCGTTCACCTTCAGTCGTAGCCGGTCTTCCAAGAACCGCGCCACCGAGGCCGCCGCCCGTTCGTGCCCACATGGATGTTGCCGTCGTCCGCGTAGCTGCAGAATCGGTGCCCCCGCTGTTCCAGTTCCTCGTCCAGATCGTCCAGTAGCAGACTCGCCAACAACGGTGATAGCGGGCCGCCTTGCGGTGTGCCCGCGTGTCGTTGTACGCACACCTGTCCTGGCCAAAAGGTACATCCGTTCTGCAACCGTTCCTCAAGAATGTGCTAATGCCCTGCTCTGTGGTAGAATCCTAGCGTCCAGACCATAGACAGAATCGGTGGTTACATTAAGTTGGCGAAGGGCCCTGCTGGATGATCAGCCTAAGCTGATGGTGCTACTGGGCGCTCAGTCGTAGTTGTAGTGGCGTGGGCAGTGTGGGCTACTCGTCGCCGTTTGCGAGTTGTCCACACTGCCCACGCCTGCCGTTGCCCCCTCCTTTGCCTCCAGTCCGTCTCAGTAGGCGCGCTTCCTGTTGGTCTCATCCTGTTGCCGGGCTATCTCGCGGCTCCGTCTCAGCCAACGTACGCTGCATCTGCTCCAAGATTCCTCGTCGCAGGTCCTGCTCCAGGTCCGGGCACTTGAGTTCTCCGATCAGATGGCGCAACTCCTCTCTCTCCGACAGGTCGAGGGCCCGGCGAGCCAGTTCCCCGGTGGCTGGGTCGAACGTCGCCGCAGGTCGGTAGTAGTCCCCCCCGCGGGGGCTTCCGCTCAGGGATTGGGGCCAGTGGTGCTATGGTGACGAGTGGGTGATTGGAGAGTGTGTCATGAGCAAACCAAAAACGGTAGAGGTTTCGCTGGATCTGCCGCAAGGCGTCTTCTCTGCTCTACGACAGGATCCGGCCAGTTTCGTTGGTGAGATGAGACTGGCAGCAGCCGTGAAGTGGTATGAGATGCACGAAATCTCACAAGCCAAAGCCGCGGAGATCGCCGGGCTGTCACGGAGCGAGTTTCTGTCAACGCTAGCACGGTTCAGCGTCTCGCCTTTCCAGTACGATGCCGATGAGATAGTAGCTGAGGTTGAGGGTGAGTGAATGTTGGGTGTTGAACGCCTCGCCCATCATCGTCCTAGCACGCGTGGGCCAAGAGCACCTATTCGATGCCTTGGCTGATGAAGTCGCGGTTCCCCAAGCTGTAGTCGACGAGATTCAGGCTGGGCCGGCGGGAGATCCTGGCCGCCAGGCTGTCGCCAGCGGCCGATTCCCCGTCGTGGATACCACGCTGGCGCCGGAAGTCCTAGCCTGGGATCTTGGAATCGGTGAGACGGCGGTGCTTTCTTATGCACTAGAGGAATCTGGGTGGACCGTCATCGTGGATGATGCGGCAGCTCGGAAGTGTGCGCAAAGCTTCGGTTTGC
>SKQX01000066.1 GCA_007118795.1 Thermoflexales bacterium
ACCTCGAGACCAAAAGCGTCCTCAGGCCGCGACTCCACCACGTGGACGGACAGGTTCGCTTCCTGCATGGCCTGCAAGAACTCTGCCACCAGCGGGCCTTCATCCCGACTCTCCACGTAGAGCTCGGCCCGAAACGCCTCAGGACGCTCGCCGTTCTCCGATAGGCCGCCCAGCCCGCTGGCCACCGCCGCGGTAAATAGCAGAGGCAGGATCAGGAAGAAGAAGACCGAGACGGGACTGACGAACTCCCGTCGGAATTCGTTCCGCATCATAGCCGCCAATCTCCGCATCATCTTGCACCTCTATGCGAACTGACGACGGAAGCCGATGAGGGCCACGACGTAGTAGAGGACGGTCAGGCCGAGGGCACCTCCCAGAAGGGGGAGGATCCCAACCAACCCCCGGCCCATCTGCAGCGCGCTGAAGATCTCGATTCCCCAGGCATTGGGCATGATCAGGCTGAGATTCTGCACCCAGGCCGGGAGGTTCCACCGCGGGAAAAAGGTCCCGGACACCGCCGACCCCACCAGCGTCACGGCAGTTCCAATGGTTCCAGCTTGACCTGCGTCCTGAGCCCACGCCGAGATCAACGCCCCCACGCCGCTGGCGCACAACACCAGGACCGCAATGGCGGCAACCACGCCCAGCGGAGCGCCCCAGTAGGATCCGACGAGCGTCGTCGCGCCCCACAGCACCAAGACCTGCATCAGGCCGGTCACGACGATGCCACCCATCTTCCCCGCCAGAATCGCCACCGCCGGCGTCGGAGAGACCAGTAGCCGGGAAAGGGTCCCTGCCTGTCGCTCGGCCAACAACGACCGTCCTCCTGCTGTAACCGCGAACATCAGGAACAGGATCGCCATGCTCGTGGCCGAGTAGTCCAGCCACCGGAAACCCCGCCCGGTCGGGGAGACGATCTCCACGCGCACCGGCAGCTTGCTGTCGGCGAAACTCTCGAAGCCGCCGTCCGCCACCCCCGAGAACCATTCGGCGCCACCCTCCCCGGCCTGGGGCTCCGGCACCCCGCGCGCGATCAGCTCCTCGATGATGATGGTGGTGCCCTGGGCCGTCATGCTCATCTGCTCCAGCACCTGGGTCACGATACCCCTGACGACTCCTGCGCTGATCCGCCAATTCGGGCTCGCGTAGATCTCCACCACCACCGGGTCCGGGTCCGGCTCTCGGGACTCCAGGTACAGCCGGCCGATCTCCTCCTGCATCTCCTCGGGGAGGGCCTCTGCGCTCTCCGCATCCAGGCTGAGAAGATCGATGCCGAGCGCCTCCCGCGCCCGGCCGACAACGGGTATCACCCGGTCGCTGAACCCCGGCGGGATGATCACCAGGGCCGCCACCTCATCGCCCTCCACGCGGGCGCGAGCATCCGCTTCGTCGAAGACCATCTCGGCCGCCAGGAGATCCTCCACATTCTCGGCCGTCAGCGCCTCCCATACGAACCGGGAAATCTGTCCGTCATCCTGTTTCAGCACCAGCAGCGGGACGTTGGATAGCCCGCCGGTGCCCGTCCCGAAGGCCGCGGCGATGGCCAAGGTCAACACCAGTGGCGTCACCAGCATGGTCACGATCGCGCCCACGTCACGAAATGCCAGCTTGACTTCCTTCAGGGCCAACGTGGACAGTTTGCGCATTGGCCCCTCCTAATCCCTCAATGCCCGGCCGGTCAGGTGCAGGAATACTGTCTCCAGGTTCGGCTCCCGGATTTCGACATTCCGAATGCTCACCCCCAGATCGGCGGCCGTCGTCAGCACCTGAGGAAGCGTGGTCTCCACCGCTGCAACGCTCAGCACAACCTCGCCGTCAGCGGCGCTGGCCTGGTGCATACCCTCCAGCCCCCGCACTCCGTCCGCCAGCGCCTGTCCCGCCTCGGGCTCGTAGAGCTGCAGTCGCAGCATTTCGTGCTCACCCACCATCTGGGTCAACTCCTGCAGCGTTCCCAGCGCAATCAGGCTCCCGCGATCGATAATCCCGATGCGATGGCTCAACTCCTGCGCCTCTTCCATATAGTGCGTGGTATACAGAATCCCGGCGCCGGCCCGGTTCAGCTCCTTGACGTAATCCAGGATATAACGGCGGCTTTGCGGGTCGATCCCGACGGTGGGCTCATCCAGCATGACCAGCGGTGGATTCCCGAGCATGCCGATGGCCAGATTGAGCCGTCGCTTCATCCCCCCCGAGTATGTCTCTACCCGATCGCCGGCCCGCTCAGTGAGATCCATCAGCGTCAGCTTCTCGTCGATCTCCTCCCGCAGGGCGGGGCCACCGAGCCCGCGCATCTCACCCCAGAAACGGAGGTTCTCGCGACCCGAGAGCTTTCCGTAAAGAGCCAGGTCCTGGGGCACCACGCCGATGCTGCGCCGCACGGCCATGGGCTGGGTGCGAATGTCGTATCCGTTGACGAGGGCAGTCCCCGCGGTAGGTTTGAGCAGCGTGCTGAGCATCGAGATCGTGGTCGTCTTGCCCGCCCCGTTGGGCCCCAGCAGGCTGAAGATCTCCCCGTCCCGGATCTCGAAGGATACGTCGTCCACGGCATTGGGGCCGTCCGCGGTGTACCGCTTCACGAGATGGCGAACTTCTACCAGGCTCATACGTTCTCCTTGGGCCTATCCCTTGGTCCCGTGAGGGCAACTGTGGGTGCTGACCAACAAGCTTGAGAGGCAAGCTACGAAACCCACGAGTTTGGGCCCGATCTCCGCGCAGCGCCCCACAACAACCTCCTCGCCAGGGCAGTCACGTCAAGGGTCCTCCACCGCCCATCCCTGGCCTTCCTGGTGGAAGACCTCGTCCCTGAGTGCCGCATAATCCCAACAGCACCCACAACTACCCAGTCCGTCCCCCTTGCCAGCGCGTCACGCATCCCGACTTCCCGTGGCCTCCCCCGGCGGTGGGCCGAGAGCCTCCCGTACCGAGCCATAGGATATGGCGTGTAGAACCGGGTTCTCAGACAGATCAATGTCGAGTTCGACAATCGCCAAGGCGTTTCTCACCCAACGAGCCTCATCATCATCTCCGCGACAGTCCAGGCCATGAGCGTACTCCTTCATAGCCTCAATCAGCTTGTTCACCCGCTCCGGGCTGAAGATGCTCGCGTTCATCTCCCGCGCAACGACCCTTATGCTGGCCCTCGCTGCCTGAAGCATCTCTGAATCGGCGCTACCTCCTGCCCCATACGGATTGCCGAAATGTTCCTGCATGGCCTCCATGCGCTCCACAAGATCGCTCAAATAGGGTTCCATCTCCTGGGTCGAGAGCAGAAGCCCCTGGGCGTCGTGTCTCTTTAGCAGCTTCAGCACGTCGCTTCCGACCTCTATCATCCAGTTCTCTGCACTACGCTTCACCGCGGCGTGCTCCCCGTAAAACCGCTCCACACTTGCTAGCTTGTCCGGGTCGCGCTCCACCTCCCGTATCAGCGCCAGGACCTCGTCGCGACCGGCGCTATGGACCCCCGACAAATCAACACCCAGCTCCCCCAACAGCGATTCCCGCTTCCGCTGCAAGTCCCGCTGCCACGCCTCGTAGGCTAGCTGGACCATGACGAACATCAGAGGGTTCGTCCGGTCGGGCACCTCCACCAGGCAGTGGGCGGAGTGCTGAACTAACCAGCCGTCCTGGAATCGCCCGGCGTCCACAAGCTCGGGTAACAGCGCAAGCAACGACCACGCGATATCAGCCCGTGCCCCATCATCGCCGGCCAGATGAATAGCAGCGGCCTTCAAGATCTCGATGTCCTGGTCGGAAAACCCCCGGTAGCTCGACCGCGGATATCCCACCGCGTCGAAGGCCTCCTCAAGCGCATCGAGACTGATCCGGAAGTTGGAGAAAAGCTCGTCGGAGAAGAGGTGCATCGCCCGGCCCATCAGCTCCGGGGGGTCCGCCGCCATAGCCTCAAACACGTCTCGGCGCTCCTCCAGCATCTCCATCGCCGCATCGATCCTCTGCTCCGCCATAAGCTCTGCCGCCATGCACTCCAGCCACTCGCCTCGCTCCCGCAGAGCTCGCACCTTCTCACCGGATGCACCATCCAACTGCCGGGTCAAGAAACGCATCTCTTCTAGCAGGCCCTCAAGCCGCCGATCGATCGGCGAACCCGTCGACGAGGCCTCTGCCCCTCTCTGTCTCCGACGCTGATCCTCCCGCAAGCAGCAATGCTTATATTTCTTACCGCTGCCACAAGGGCACGGTTCATTCCTTCCTACTTCTCTGGCAGTCACAGAGCCTCCTAGCGCTCAACCCAGCGTTCCCCAGACCCGCCACCACGTCCACAGACCAGCGTCGACCTGCCCAGATCCGTCAGCACCGATCCATTCTGGAGCATCCATCCTGGGACCTGTATTGTAAAGCGCCTGCGGATCATGTCAATCACGCCACGCTCACTTGACGCCCCACCCGAAGAGTGATACTGTCAGGGCCGATCACGTCACCATACAACAGGACAAGAGCGAGAGATGCCCATGAACCACGCCCGACGAATCGCCGCCCACCTCCGCATCCGCGAACAACAGGCGGCGGCCGCCATCGCCCTCTTCGACGAGGGGAACACCCTCCCCTTCATCGCCCGCTACCGGAAGGAGCGAACGGGGGGCCTCGACGAGGCGCAGCTTCGCCACATCAAAGAGTCGCTCGACACCCTCCGGGCCCTGGACGATCGGCGCCGCACCGTCATAGCGCAGATCGAGCGACAGGGCCGTATGACGCCCGAGCTCCATGGGCAGCTGCTGGCGGCCGACTCCTTGACCGTCCTCGAGGATCTCTACCGGCCCTACAAGCCGAAGCGGCGAACGCGCGCCGATATGGCCCGTGAGAAGGGCCTTCAGGCGCTGGCAGACCTGATCCTGACCCAGATCAACACCGATGACAGCCTTGAGGGCCTGGTCGCGCCTTTCCTCAACGACGAGGTGACCACCGTCGAGGAGGCCCTGGCCGGGGCCCGGGACATTGTAGCCCAGGCCATCAGCGATCATCCCACCGTGCGCCAGGTCACCCGGGATCAGGCCCTTCGCTGGGGCGTCCTCCAGGCTGAGAGGAAGGACCCGGAGCAGGAGGACGACGGAGCGGACACGTACCGAATCTACTACGACTTCAAGGGGAAGATCCCCCGGGTGCAGCCCCACCAGATCCTGGCCATAAACCGTGGCGAGGCGGACGGCGTGCTGCGCGTGCAGGTCGAGATCTCCGAGCGGGACTGGCGCCAGGGGATCAGGTCGACCTTTCGACCGGATCACGGCTCGCCCTTTCACGAGCAGCTCCTGGTAGCGGCGGAGGACGCCGCCGAGCGGCTCCTTCTGCCCGCCATCGAACGGGACGTGCGCCGCAACCTCACGGAGCGGGCCCAGGCGCACGCCATCCGCGTCTTCGCCGACAACGTCGAGGCGCTGCTGAGCCAGCCGCCGCTCCCGGAGCAGACCGTGCTGGGCATCGATCCTGGCTTCCGCACCGGATGCAAGGTGGCCGTGGTCGATGCGTCGGGACGGGCCGTCGCCACGGCCACCATCTACCCCCACGATCCCCAGGCTCACTGGGACGAGGCCCTCCAGCGGGTCAAGACCCTCGTCCAGCGGCACGGCGTCACGCTGCTAGTCATCGGCAACGGGACCGCTTCCCGGGAGACGGAACGGCTGGCCGCTGAGCTCATCCGTGAGCTGGACACCCTGCGCTACCTGATGGTCGACGAGACCGGCGCCAGCGTCTACAGCGCCAGCCCCCTGGCTGCAGCAGAGCTCCCCGATCTTGACGTCAGCCTCCGAGGGGCCGTCTCCATCGCCCGCCGCGCCCAGGATCCCCTGGCGGAGC
>SKQX01000025.1 GCA_007118795.1 Thermoflexales bacterium
ACTGCATTCGCCCTCTGACGTGCTCGATCTGGGCTTGGATGTTCTCCAGCCGATCGTAGACCTCGAGGGCGGCCTCGGTGTCTTCGGCCTGATCCATAAACGTCAGCAGCCGCTCCTCGGTCGCCTCCAGATGGCGCCGCCGCGACTGAAGATCCACATACTCGTCCGTCACGTCCTGGCCGGTGACCTCCTCACTGTTCACCTCCAGAGCTTCTTCCCGGATGCGCTCCAGCGCCGTTCTCAGGTGCTCGGCAGGAACTCGGATCCGCATGTTAGCTCTCATCCCTTGGTCGAAGCTCCGTAACCGCGATTCGATGACATAGCCGCCTAACTCGTCCGTCATGGCGCTGATCACACCCACCGATTCCTCTGTGTCACGCACGATGATGTCCATGACGGCGTTCCGGATGATGAGGCGTTCCGTAACCGCGGTGTCGTCGGCAGGCCGCGGCGCACTGGGCTCCTCTGCGGCCCTTTCCATCTCCGGCATCGCCGGTGCCCTGGCCTCGTCAGCCAAGAACGCTTCGGGCAGCGGGGCAGCGGCACAACCCACGAAAGTCAGTGCCAGCAGCGCGACGACAATTCCCGATCCTATTCTCTCTCTCATTCTCCCCTCCTCAGCTATTAGAGCGTCCATGCCCAAGCTCGCTTCCTCATATCCTAGACGCTCCAGCGCGCCCACAAGTTCCCCTCAGCGACCAGCCTCCAGACGTTGGATCAGGTATCGCGGCAGCCCGTGGGCCCGCATCCGCTTCTGAGTGGTCTCAACAGGGTATCCCACCCGCCGCAGCTCCCATGTCATGGCCCCCGTGTCCAGCAGCGCGTAGCTGGCCCGCGGGTCGCCATCCCGGGGTTGCCCCACGCTCCCCGGGTTGATGATGACCCGTTCGGGCCCGAGTTGAGTCGGCTCGGCGAGCGGGGGTACCTCTACCCGACACCGGTCACGCTCTTCATCGAGTCTGAAGAGGGCGGGCACGTGCGTGTGACCCACCAGGCACACCGGCGTGGAGAAGTGCTCGAAGTTCGTGCACGCCACCCCGGTGTCCGTGATATACTCCCACACTGGCTCGCGCGGACTCCCGTGGGCCAGGCAGAAATCGCCTTTCTGCAGGCTGGATGGCAGTCCCTTCAAGTAGGTGCGTGAGGATGACGTCAGCTCCTCGCGGGTCCACTCATTGGCCCTGCGGGCCACCGGGTTGAAGCTGCTCAGGTTCAGATCTCCCAGGGCAGCACGATCGTGGTTTCCCGCCAGGCTTGTGTGTGGCAGGGTGCGGATGCGTTCGACACACTCATTGGGTCTCGGTCCGTACCCCACCAGGTCGCCCAGACACCAAAGCTCGTCGAAATCGGGCGCGTCGGCCAGGACGGCCTCGAGAGCGGTGAGATTGGCGTGGATATCCGATATGACTAGGCATTGCACGCTGTCGTCTCCTCGTGATCACTACGGCCCGTCGAAGAATCAACTGTTAGTCCGGCACGTCAGCTGATTATATCGCTGCTGGGTCTTCTGCGCTAGCTGCGTGCGCTAGAGTCGATCTGGGGATGGGCTGGCCCGTGGGGCATCCTCTCTGACCCTTTCCTTCTTCACGGATGGCTGCCTTGCCACCGTTCTCCGCAGACCTGTTTCCTGACCGGGCGCCCGATCCCTGCGCTAGCCCCCCAGGGGCTGATCATTCTTCTGTGGCCAAGGTGACCGGCACTTGCGAGCGCAGCATGATGGCCCGAGTTGGGTTATGGAATCGGCGGATTCGGTCTTCTGAGATCTTGATCGAAATGCCGGTCAGCTCGAAGGCGAGAATGATAATGCCCTGTAGCCCCCTTCTACTGCTTGTCGGGCGTGCACAAGGGTTGTATAATCGGCCAATGAAGGGCGGTCTGATCAGGGACGACACCATGGTCTTACTTGAGAAGCACATGCTGGAGTTTATCAGCCGGAGTGTTGAGCAGACGAAGCGGCTGGGTGCTCGCTTGGGCATGCTTCTCCAGGGCGGGGACATCGTCTGTCTCGAGGGGGCTTTGGGGTCTGGGAAGACTCATCTTGCCCAGGGAATCGGCCGTGGCTGGGGGGCGACGCAGCAACTGGTGAGTCCATCGTTTGTGCTGATCCGTGAGTATGGCCGCCCAGAGGATGAAGAGAGGCTCTATCACGTGGATCTGTACCGTGTGTCGGGCGTCGAGGAGGTGTGGAGCCTGGGGGTGGACGACTTCCTGGGGCAGGACCACGCCGTTAGCATCATCGAGTGGGCAGATCGTGCTCAATCGCTGATCCCGCCTGAGCATCTCTGGATCAAGATCGACTTCGTCGAGCCGGTCGATGCCACCCGCCGACATCTCTGGTTCTGCGCGCGCGGCCGCCGGCATCGGGCCTTGCTGAGGGAGTTCCGCGCGACGGCGTTTGGAGCGTAGCCACTTTGTTGATAGCGATAGATACGGCCACTGACCGAGCGAGCTTGGCCCTCCACGATGGATTTCGACTGCGTGTCGAGCACACGTGGGAGGCTCCGCGCCGGCACACCGTCGAACTGACGCCGCGTCTGGCGGATGCGATGCAGCGACTGGGACTCCGGTACGACAAGCTCAGTGGCGTGGCGGTCACCACGGGCCCCGGCTCGTTCACTGGTTTGCGCGTGGGGGTCTCGGTGGCGAAAGGACTGGCGGTGGCTCAGCGGCTCCCGCTGGTCGGGGTGCCGACCCTCGATGTCGTCGCTGCTGGGCAGGGACGAGACCGCCGCCAATTGGCGGCCGTTGTCCAAGCGGGCCGGGGACGCATCAGCGTAGCCATGTATCGCTGGCAGTTCGGGGCGTGGCGGGGGCAGGAGGAGCCCCGTCTGACCACCTGGGCCAGCCTGGTCGAGGAGATCGCGGAACCGACACTGTTCTGCGGTGAAGTCGGTGAGGCCGGTGCCCGGTTGATCTCCGATCTGGGGGATCGTGCCGTGCTTCTACCGCCACCGTGGCGTCTACGAAGGGCCGGGTTCCTGGCCGAGCTTGCCTGGCAGCGCTTGACCCAGGGGGATACGGACGACCCGGCGTCGCTGACGCCGATCTACTTGAAGTGCCCGGTCTGATGGGCTACGCTCTGCGGGCTATGGAACCGGATGATGTTCCAGTGGTGGCTGCTATTGATCGGCTCTCCTTTCCGACACCGTGGCCTTCCGCCGCCTTTCGGCGCGAGCTGAGGCGTGATAATGCCCGCTATTACGTCTTGCTCCGTCCCCAGGAGGAGCAGCGCAGCGATGGGGACCTCCGGTGGACCGATCGACTCCGCCATCTATTCAGCGCGGTGCGAAGGAGCCGTATCATCGGCTACGTTGGGTTTCGTCTTGAGGGAGATGCGGGGCATATCACCACCATCGCCGTCCAGCCCGACTGGCGGGGCAAGGGGTTTGGGGAGCTGTTGCTCTGGGTGGCCATGGATAGGATCGTCGACGGCGGCCTCGATCGCGGGACGCTGGAGATGCGGCCCTCGAACCAGGTGGCCTTACAGCTCTACCGGAAGTATGGCTTCGAGGTCAAGCGTCGGCGCCCGGCCTACTACCAAGACGGCGATGACGCCTGGGTGATGGAGGTCTCGGTGGATCACCCTGGATATCGACAGTTCCTAGATCGACGCTGCGAGGCTCTGCGGAGGCGCTTTCGCCGCCACCACATCGAGTTCGGACAGATCGTCACAGGATCTGAGACAGGAGTTGAGAGAGGACTTGAGGCAGGGCTCGAGACAGGGCCATAGCAGTCGCCCTGGGTCAGATGCGGCGGTCCACGTTGTGGCACGGAAAACCGTCAGTCATCTCCAGGGGGCATGAGGAGGCCATAGGTCTAGCCCGTGAGCAGGAAAATGGTTCCTTCTGCTCAGCTTCATCCTCCTTCTCGGGCGAGACGAGCGCAGGTGAGTGTTCGCCCACGGCGTGCCGCGGGGCCAGTGTCACCGGCCACGCTCGCGCTTGGCTTGGAGACTGGGCGAGGGTTAGGACGTGGGCAGTCGTCTGCACGGGCGTCTGCATGAGTACCGCGATAATCTTGGAGGCGTGAGGCACAGCAGGAGGGAAGGGTGGGAGAGCTGGAGAGACTGGTCACGGAGGTCCGGGAGTGCACGAGATGCTTGCTCCATCGGGGCAGGACGCGCGCCGTGCCCGGGGAAGGTCCGGATGATGCCGAGGTCATGTTTGTGGGCGAGGGGCCGGGTTTTCACGAGGATCAACAGGGCCGACCCTTCGTCGGCCCGGCTGGGCAGTATCTCGATGAGCTGCTGAGTGGGGTCGGGCTGACCCGGGGAGATGTGTACATCACCAACGTGATCAAGTGCCGTCCCCCTGGGAATCGTGATCCTCTGCCGGAGGAAGTGACGGCTTGCGAGCCGTTCCTGGACCGCCAGATCGAGCTCATCCAGCCCGCTGTTGTGGTCACCTTGGGACGTTTCTCGATGGCTCGCGCGTTCCCGAGAGCTCGTATCTCGCAGGTTCATGGAGAGCCGCGGAAGATCGATGGCGTCGTCTATTACCCGATGTACCATCCAGCGGCGGCTCTTCACCGGCCCAGTCTTCGGCCGATCGTCGAGGCGGATATGGGGCAAATCCCCCAGATCATCCAGCGCGCACCCCACCTGCCGGACTCAGAGCCGCCGCCGCGCGCGGAGCAGCTGGAGCTTTTCTAAGCCCGCCTGGAGCCCGGCTTCCGGTTCTGCGCCGGGCCTGAACGAGGATCGGGCGAAGGTTACGTGGCCTTATGATTGAACTGATCTCCATCATCGTCCTGACGTTCGCGACGGCCCTGATCATACTCGGCCTGGTGACGATCTGGCTGGAGCAAGGGCGGGGCCGCTGGCAAGGCATTGCCCTTGCCGGGGTCGGCCTCCTGACGATGGTCGGGTATGGATTCCTGGGCAGCCGCTTCTCCTTGGAGCTATTCGGACGATTGCTCGTCCGTGTCAACCTCCCGGCTTTGATGGCTACCGCGTTGACTTACACTGCGGGCGTGGTGATTGGCACCGCTTGCGCCCTCGGTCTCTTCCTGTGGGCCACCGGCCGCTTCTACGGTCGCGTCGAGCGTACCGTCGCTGTCTTCGTTCTGATCGGCGTGCTGATCGCCGTCGCTGCAACCTTCTTGGCCGTGGTCCTTAGCTCCGCCTGACACCCGGCGCGCCGGCAGATGGTCTCGGCGCCGCTACGGTGCGAAGCTGTGCTCCGCCCCCAGCTCGCGCACAGCTGGTCGTCTAGCCACCTAATCCTAGACCGTCCGGTTGGGTGATGCGGACCTGGGATCAGGTCACAGCCGTGCCCGCCAGCTCGCGGCGGGTGTGCCACCCGCCGCCTGGCCGCAGGCCAGCCGCCTCCGGCTAACGTCGCGGCGAGTCGAGCTCGCGCACAGCTGGTCGCCCAGCCACCTAATCCTGGTAGACCGTCCGGTTGGGTGATACGGACCCGGCAGCAGGTCACAGCCGTGCCCGCCAGCTCGCGGCGGGTGTGCCACCCGCCGCCTGGGCGCAGGGCAGCCGCCTCCGGCTAACGTCGCCGCGAGCCGAGCTCGCGCACAGCTGGTCGCCCAGTCACCTAATCCTGGTAGATTGTCCGGTTGGGTGATACGGACCCGGCCGCAGGTCACGCCCCTTCTCGCGCGTCGGGTGACCGGCTGCGAAGCAGGCGGAGCGCCGCCTCAGCCAGAACGGCGGCCCCAACAGGGAGACAGTTCTCGTCGATGTCGAAGCGCGGGTTATGGTGTTTCCGCTCATCGTGGCGGATCCTGCATCCGAG
>SKQX01000045.1 GCA_007118795.1 Thermoflexales bacterium
ATAATGTAGACCGTCCGTACCGTGAACGACTCGCGACAGCTCCACAGCAGGTTCGCCTGGAGCGACACCGGCCCGCCGCATTCCCGTATCCACCTCGACCAGAACACCGAGCTCCACCCCAAGAGCGCGGGCACCAGCACCGAGTTCGGCGACGTTGGCCTCGGCATCCACCGCCACCTTGACGTCGGCGTGTCGGCGCAGGTGGACTAGTCTGTCGATTTTGATCGAGCCCACGATCTGATTCGCGATGAGGATGTCCCAGATGCCGGACTGAGCCATCACCTCGGCTTCGCCCAGCTTCGCGCACGTCACTCCTATGGCTCCCGCCGCCATCAACTTGTGGGCGATGGCGGGTACCTTGATCCCCTTCGTGTGCGGGCGCCAACCCACGCCGGAAGCGCGGAAGTGTGCAGCCAGGTGGGCGATATTGCCCTCCAGCTTGTCGAGATCTACCCAGAGAGTTGGGGTGTCAAGATCGGTCTTTTTGCGGCCTATTTCGCTCACCGGTCCCCCTTAGTCTACTCTACACAACCTCTATCAACCCCGGCCCGCCTCTCCGAAGACTCGGAGAGGCCCCCAGCGGGTCTGAGTCGCCCACCCTACAGCGGTAAGGGCGTATCGATTTGACACTCTCGAGAATTACAACCGCCCCTCTACCGACTACCGGAGAAACCGTGCCTCCCCAGTAGCTCACCAACCGTCCGGTACCCGCCGTTCACATAGGTGAGCAGCCGCGCCTTCGGCACTTCAAGACCCCCGTCCTCATCCAGCACCTGCTCGTCCATCTGCACGGCGATCACGTGTCCCAGAAAGAGATCGTGGCTGCCGAGGGAAACAGTCTGGACCAGACGACATTCCAGGTTGATCGGGCACTCGCCGATCAGGGGCACCTGCACCTCGGTCCCAGACACGTGGCTGAAATCGCAGGCGGCCCACTTGTCCTCATCCCGCCCCGAGACCGTCCCACAGTGATCGACCCAGTGCACCTGATCGGCGCTCGGCAAATTGACCACAAACTCGCCCACCTCCTGAATCAACCCATGCGAATGGCGACTTGGCCGCACTCCGATACCGATAGTCGGCGGATCGGAACACAGCGTCCCGGCCCAGGCCAGCGTGATAATGTTCGCCCGCGTCCCAAGTCCGCAACTCACTAGCACGACCGGACACGGATATAAGGCCGTCGTGGGGCCCCGACTCACTTTGGTCATCGCTGCACTCCTCCCTCTCTGTTGTTCACACACCGAGGATGCCCGTTAACGTCGTCAGGCATCCGAGCCGCCAGGCGATCGTCCTGCCTGCTACACCCTTCACCCATGCCGCACCGAGCGCCTCCCCGCACCAACGGACGGACCTGCTGCTATCGCCCCTCCACCATCGCAGTATAGCGTAGGGCCCCGACACGGTCAAGGCCCGGCCCCTGATCCAACACGCAGCCGTCCAGATGGCGCTTCTTGTCCCGACGAATGGTGGACCACGGCGCTGAACGGTATTTGGACGATCAGGCCTCTTGGCTCGACCCCGATCCGCCCCATCCCCTATACTCGGCCAGGGTCGGGTCTCCGCCGGTCATGGATGCCAGCGCAGATCGCGCACGAAGCCCAGCGCAGCTGACAGCACAGCTGGCCAACTCGTCTCAGCCCCAGGGCGTCACCGTGGCAAAGAGTTCGCCTGCTGCGTGGATCAGGGTGCGCAATGGCCTTGCGTCGCCAGATCGTCAACGATGGGATTTGCGTATCTCCCAGACATGCAGTATAATCGAAACTCACTTCCCAGGTACAACTGCGTGAGGATGCAGGCGTCGGGTGTCGAGACCCAGGCTCTCCGAGTAGGTCTTCGCCCACAGGTAGAACTGACGACCCAACCTTATAGCAAGACGAACAGACAGTCCGATGGGAGCGGCCATGCCTGCACCGGAATGCACCGGTGTGAGTAGGAGGAGGATCGACACCTAAGTGAGGTCATCGCACGTAGTCCTGCTCGTGGAAGGTAGGAAACGCACCGGTGAACGTCTGGCCCCGATACTGGGCCAGGAATATGATCTATCTACGGCACGAACTCGGAGAGAAGCCCTGGCAAAGATCCACGAAGCCCCTCCCGCAGTCGTCGTCCTAGACGCGCCCTCTCTACGCTTCAGTCGCCGTCGGTTCTGCGAGACTTTGGAGAGCAACGGCCTTGATGTCCCGGTGCTCCTGTTGTACGAGGGAAACGAGGCTCCAGAGGGCGTCGGGGCCCGGGCCTATCTGCGTCATCCCTTCTCATCACAGAAGCTGATGAACCGCATATCCTGGTTGCTCCCAGTCCCCGACAGCGAGGTGTTGATCCGAGGCGAGCTGGTTTTCAGCCGGGAGCGGTCTTCTGTCACTAGAGGAGAGCGGGAATCGCATCTAACACCTAAGCAGGCCGAGCTTCTGGAGCTGTTTATGCGCCACCCGGGTAAGGTTCTGACTCGGAAGTTTATCATGAAGCAGGTCTGGGACACAGACTTCCTCGATGACACCCGTACACTTGACGTCCATATCCACTGGGTGCGAAAGGCCATCGAGCTGGATACAGGATCGCCACAGTACCTACACACCATACGCGGCGTGGGCTATCGTTTCCAGGTGCCCAGCCGACCGGACGAAGACCACTGAAGTTGCCCAAGTCTCTTTTTGTGGTACAATCTATCAGGTTGACAAATACACACGCCTCCTGACCGGCGAGACCGTGCCAAAGGACCAGCCACCTTGGTCTCTCAAAGGAGCGATGGAGGCGGAGGACAGAAAACGGACATTAAGGAGGAATCCCCATAATGGCTGACATTTCCTTGCGAGCACTCCTGGAAACGGGTGTGCACTTCGGACACCGCACGCGGCGCTGGCATCCTAAGATGGCTCCGTACATCTTCACCGAGCGCAAAGGCGTGCACATCATCGATGTTCAGCAGACCCTCGCGACCCTCAAGATGGTCTCAGAGTTGATCGAGGATCAGGTTGCCGCCGGGGGCACGATTCTCCTCGTCGGCACGAAACGACAGGCACAGGCGACGATCGCGCGAGAGGCGGAACGCTGCGATATGCCCTACGTCAATTTACGCTGGCTGGGCGGGACATTGACCAACTGGGAGACCATCCGGCAGCGCATCGACTACCTTCATAATCTAGAAGCACGCCGAGAGCGAGGCGACTTCGAGTTTTTCACCAAGAAGGAGGCCCTGGAAAAGGAGCGGGAGATCCAGAAGCTCAATGAGAGATTGGGCGGCATCAAGGAGATGCGCGAACTCCCAGATATGCTCTTCGTGATCGACGTTGAACGCGAGGCTACCGCAGTTGCCGAAGCCGACAAGCTTGGCATCCCCATCATTGCGATGGTGGACACCAACTGCAATCCTGACCCCATCGACTACGTGATCCCCGCCAATGACGATGCTATCCGTGCGATCAGGCTGATCACCCGCCAGATCGCTGATGCTGTCCTAAAGGGTATGGCTCGCAGGAAAGCTTACGAGGCTGAAGAGGAGATGCCCGACGTCGAGGAGTTGGAGCTGGAGGACGAGAAGTATCTCAGTGCAGCCACCCTGGAGCGGCTGAGAGAGATGTCCGCCAAGGGTAAGGCCGAGGTGGAGAAGCAGGTGGAAACGGAGGAAGCGGAGACCGCGGAGGAGCAGGAGAAGACCGCGGCGACCGCCGAAGCCTCGACTGAATAGAAAACGGGACGAGATGAGGCCCGAGGGCCTTGCCGGATACACACTGACGATCAAGGGGAAAGCTTTGGGAATTACGACATCGATGATCAAGGAGTTGCGAGATCTGACCAGTGCCGGCGTGCTGGACTGCCGCGAAGCACTGGAGATTACCGGAGGTGACTTCGAAAAGGCGATCGCACATCTACGCGAGAAAGGGCACGCAGAGGCAGCGAAAAAGAGCCAAAGCGCTGCCTCAGAGGGCAGGATAGAGGCGTACGTCCATCACGGAAGTCAGGTGGGGGTGATGGTGGAGCTCAATTGCGAGACGGACTTCGTAGCTCGCACCGATGACTTCGAGACCCTGGCCCACAACCTGGCCCTCCATATCGCCTTTGCCGCACCGCGCTATTCTACCCGTGAGCAAGTGCCGGAGTCGGTAGTCGAGGCGGAGAAGCGCATCTATCGGGCTCAGGCTATGGACGAGGGCAAGCCGCCCGACATTGTGGATCGTATTGTCGAAGGCCGGATGGAGAAGTTCTACGAGCAGGTCTGCCTGCTGGAGCAGCCTTTTGTCAAGGACGAGGACAAGACCATATGGGATCTGCTCAACGAGGCCACTACCGCATTCGGCGAGCTGGTGGTGTTGAGCCGCTTCGAACGATACGAAGTAGGTGAGCAGCCTGGCCAGTGAACGCACGGCGCCAGAGAACCTCGGACACTACCATGGGCGGACGCCCAAAGACTGGGCGAAGTAGGGGGCAGTGGAGATGGCTGTAGCCAAGTATAAGCGAGTGCTACTCAAACTCGGTGGCGAGTCGCTAGCTGAGCCAGGCGGTTTCGGGATCAGCCCCCACATGGCCGAGGAGGTCGCCGCCAAAGTGCAGGCCGTCCACGCCCTCGAGACAGAGGTGGCCATCGTCTTGGGTGCCGGCAACATCTGGCGCGGACGCGATGGACTCGCCCACGGTATGGACCGTGCCACCGCCGACCACATGGGTATGCTGGCCACGGTGATGAACGCCCTGGCCCTCGCCGATGCTTTGGAGCGGCTGGGGAGCACGATCCGAGTGCAGACCGCCATCGAGATGCGCGCCATCGCCGAGCCGTATATCCGACTTCGAGCCATCCGCCATCTTGAGAAGGGGCGTATCGTGATCATCGCTGGGGGCACCGGAAATCCATACTTCACCACCGACACGGCGGCGGCCCTGCGAGCGATGGAGATCAACGCTGACCTGTTGGTCAAGGCCACCAAGGTCGACGGCATCTACTCCCAAGACCCCCACGAACACCCCGACGCTGAGCGTTTCGATACCTTGACCTATATGGAGGCCCTGGAGTTGCGGGTGGGCGTGATGGATGCCACGGCGCTCTCCCTGTGCATGGAAAACGATCTTCCTCTGGTCGTACTCAATATGTGGCAGCCCCATAGCCTCGAACAAGCGGTCATGGGAGAGGCGATCGGAACAGCCATTTCACGGTGACTATGTACCAAGAACTACTGCGCGAAACAGAGAAACGAATGCAGCAGGCGGTGGACGCCCTGAAGTCAGATCTGCGCACCATCCGGACGGGCCGCGCGACTCCAGCCCTCCTGGAGCGGGTGATGGTCGATTACTACGGCCAGGCCACACCGCTCAATCAGCTGGCGGTCATCTCGGCTCCCGAGCCCAGCCTGCTCGTTGTTCGGCCCTATGACCCCCAATCCTTGGAGGAAATAGAGCGGGCCATCCTGCGGTCTGATGTAGGGCTGACGCCATCCAACGACGGCAGGATCATCCGGCTGCCGATTCCCCGACTCACAGAGGAACGGAGAGAGGACCTGGCTAAGATGGTCCGGCAGCGGGTGGAAAAGGGGAAGGTGGCACTCCGTAACATCCGTCGAGATGCCCTGGGGGACCTGCGGGAATTTGAGGAGGAGAAGTTGATCTCCGAGGACGAGTTCTACCGCGCTAAGGATGAGCTCCAAGACCTCATCGACACCTATACCGAGAAGATGGAAGAGATTAGCACTCGTAAGCAGCGGGATATCAGGGAGAGCTAGTCCATCGCCCGTCTAGGTACGCCAACCATCTGGCA
>SKQX01000120.1 GCA_007118795.1 Thermoflexales bacterium
CACGACCGTCGGTCTACGGGCGCAATGCCGGCCTGAACGAAGCGGGGCTGGCACGCGCCAGTTCGGCACCCGTCCATTCGCGCTAGGCCCGCACGTCGGTCGCGACAGCTTGCCGGACGCCGGGTCTGACCAGCCTGCGAGACTCTCCGTCGTTCACTCGCAGAGATGGGCATGCCAGTAGTCAGGCTCATGGAACGAGTGCGTCTTCGCCCGCAGACCCGCCTCCGGACATAAGCATACCACAACTGGACCGCGGGCGGAAATGCGCTTTAGGCCAGGCGTCTTTTTCTTCCAGGAGCCCGTTGGGAATGGGATCTACCAAGAAAGCGCAATGGCTATGCGAGAGTTGATTCGGAAGCGAGTCGAGAGTAGGTGGGCTGCCCCCCCTCACCCTAACCCTCTCCCCAGGGGGGAGAGGGGATACGCGGCGGGCGCGGCTTGAGGCGCGCTAAGGGAACTTGCCAAGCCGGCCACCACCGGTGTTATCAGAACTAGACAGGTGTCCGCTCCTCAGGATAACAGGTGCGGTTGCGAAACTTAGGGCAAGGGCTCGATTCTGATATTGCCTGCTGCGCTGCGCAGGATGACGTTCGGGCTGACGGGGGTCATATTGGCGCCCCCCTTCAGCCACTGGCCCACGGTGCCCCCGGTCTGCAGATCCTCCAGCTCGAAGTCGGAGATGACGGATCCCACGTCCGTCTCTGCATCCACGGTGAAGGGCGTGTCGGCCGGTACGGCGAAACGGACGTTCCCGGCTGAAGTCCTGAGCGCCACCTCCCACGGAAGGGGGTCAGGGTCCGGGTCGAGCACGCGCCCTTCGAAGTCGACGTTTCCTGCCGAGTTCTGCACGTCGACGTACTCGGTCACGGTCATGTCCCGCATGCGGACGTTCCCGGCATCGCTTCGCACCCGGATGCTGCCCTGCGTGCCTTCGACGTGGACGTTCCCGGCCTCGTTCAAGACGATGACATCGGTTTCCTCCGGGACGGTCACGTCCAGATTGACCGTGACCTGGCCGAGCCCGAAACCCTCGACACCCAGCACCTGTACCGATGCTCGGTTCCCGTTGGCGGTGACCCGCACCTCGACCTGCTGCAGGAGCCTCTGACCCTCCGGACCGAAGATAGAACGGGCCTCCTTGGTCGCTTCCACGAGGACCACGTCCGCCGGGTCGCCCGCCCGGATGGTCACGTTCCCCCAAGGGTTTCTCAGATCGAGGGTCGCCGGTGTACGGATCCCGACTTCCGACACGACCGTCTCCTGCACGCCGGTGACGAACATCTCTGGCACCCGCACGGGATCGGTCACGGCCGATCCGCGATAAACAAATACGGCCCCCAGGGCCGCACAGGCCACGGCGCACGCCAGGATGAAGACCAGGAGCACCACGATTACAACGATCCAGGTTGTTCTAGTCATAGAAGCACGTCCTTCCCTAATATGGTCTCCAAGCCGATGGGTTGGTCCGACTGCTTAGCATTCTGCCACAACGCACGGGTCCGGACACCGCCCGACGGGCTGGATCCCAGCCTGTCATGGTGACCAGTCTCGAGCCGGACAGGAGGGCAGGATCGGCGCGGCGGGGGAGGCTTACAGCACCAACCCCTCCAGGCGATCCACCACTGCCGCCATGGCGGCAAAGGCCCGCTCCACGGGCTCCGGCGTCGTCAGGTCCACCCCCGCTGCCTCCAGCGCATCCAGGGGGTAGACAGACCCCCCCGCGCTCAGGAAGTCGCGGTAGGCCTCCGCTGCGCCTGGATCGCCGGAGAGCAAGCGCTGAGCCAGGGCGTGGGCACCGGATATCCCCGTGGCGTACTGGTAGACGTAGAAGTTCATGTACATGTGAGCGAACTGGGCCCACGCAATTCCCGTGCGGTCACGGTCGAAGACGACGTCCTCGCCGTATCCCTCCCCGAAGAGGCCGGCGGTCAGATCGATCATACTACGGGCATTGACCGGCGCCCCGCGCTCGACGCGTTCGTGCATCTCCAACTCGAATCGGGCCAAGGTGGGCATGATGAAGAAGTAGCGATGGAAGTTGGACATGGTCTCGTCGATGAGGGCCAGCTGGAAATCCGGATCCTCCTCCGTCCGGAACAGGTAGTCCCGAACCATGGCCTGGTGGAAGTTGGAGGCCACCTCGGCCACGAACAACGAGTAGCGGCCGTAGACGTACGGCTGGCGCTTTCGAGTCAGATAGGAGTGCATGGAATGGCCCAGCTCGTGCGCCAGGGTGCTCAGACTGAATACGTCATCGGCATAGCTCATCATGATGAAGGGCTGCGTATCGTAGGCACCACTGGAGAAGGCCCCCTGACGCTTTCCCCGGTTCCGCGCCCGATCCACCCAACGATCGTCCCAGCAGCCGCGACGCACGGCGGAGACGTATTCGTCGCCCAGGGGTTCCAACCCGGCGCAGATCCATTCCACCGCCCGCTCGTAGGGCACCTCGACCTTCGCCTCAGCCAGCGGCGCCTTCAGGTCATAGGCGTGTAATGCCTCGAACCCCAGGGCGCGCCGACGGACGCGCCAATAGCGGTGCCAAGTCGGGAGGTTCGCCTTGAAGACGGCGATGAGATTGTGGAACACGTCGGTGGGAACATTGTTCGGGAAGAGCGAAGCCTCCAGGGACGACGAGTAGCGGCGGGCTCGGGCGTTGAACACATCGCGCTTCAGACCCGTGGTCTGAAGCCCGGCCACGGTGTTCTGGAAGGCGAGGTAACCATCGGCGTAGTGGTTCCAGGCGGTGCGCCGCACCTCCCGATCCTGGTGGGTGATCAGGTCGCCGATACTGCTCTGCCCCACCTCCATCTCCACCCCTTCGCTGTCGCGGGCTGGGTCGAAGCGGAGATCCGCGTTGGTGAGCATCCCGTAAGTGGAGGGGACACCGGCGAGGGGATCTGTCGCCAGGGCGAGCACCTCCTCCACATCCACCGGTCGCACGTGGTCCCTCTGGCGTTCGAGATCGTCCACGTAGTGGGCATAGATGGCGAGGTCGGGCTCCTGGTCCAACCAACTGCGCAAGGTGTCAAAACCCACGGCCGCGAGCTCCGGTTGGATGAAGCTGGCGGCGGCAGCAGCCTCGGCCATCAGGCTTCGGGCTTGACCGGCCCGAGCCGCCGCCTCCTGATCCGACACGTCGACGGAGCTGGCCAGGAAGGCGTAGACAGCCACCTGCTCCGCCAGGCGCATCACCTCCTGCCAGACGTCCAGGCATTCAGCCAGCGTCTGCGGGCCCTCAGCCAATCGGCCCTCAAAGGCTTCGATCTCAGCAAGCCGCGCCTGTACCGCTCGATAGGCGGCCTCCCACTCCTCCAGCGAGTCGAAGATGCTCGCCAGATCCCAGGTCTCCTCCACCGGCACCTCATCGCGGGGCGGCAGGGCAACTGTTCCCATGTGATTCACTCCTTATTTGATGGCCTACCACTACTCTGCTTGGACGGGAACTCCGTCCTTTCGCGTTCTATTGTACCATCGACACCCGCACCCAACCAGCGGGTCTTGATAGATTTGACCACAGGGCTGTAGACTCGCTGAGTGTTTCCCTCGGGAATGGTGGCGCGGCCGAGATCCGGAGCTGAGGCTCCCTGACGTTTCGAGGCCTCCGGGCCCGGGCGCGCGGCCCAGGGGAGCAGAGGGAGGATCGCGGCGAGGAGGACCAGAAGTGTGGGGAGGACCCGATATCACTCAACCTTCAGGGCGACGATGGGCACGAGGCGGGCGGCGCGGGAGGCCGGAACGGCTCCCGCGATGAGCCCCACGATCCCTGCGAACCCCATAGTGAAGAACGGCAGCCAGAGCGGGGTGTAGGTGCTGGCCGAGGGGAGGCCGACCAGGCGCACGGGCCCGCCGAGTCTCAACAGCCCACTCAGCAGCAGGCCAACCGCCACGCCCCCCACCCCACCGAGCACGCCGATGGCGCCGGACTCGGCCAAGAAGATGGTCACCACGTCCCGATTCGAGGCGCCGATGGCCTTCATTAACCCAATCTCACGGGTTCGTTCGGTGACCGACATAAGCATGGTGTTGGAGATGCCGAAAGCCGCTACCACCAGTGAGATGGCGCCGATGATGCCCAGGAAGATCTGGAGGCCAGTGAAGAAGGCGCTCCACTCCTCCAACTGCCGCCGCTCGGTGTAGACGGGGAACCCCAACTCGGTCAACGCTTCCTCCACCATCCCGGTGGTGCGGAGGTCCACAGCCTGGAGGACGACCCCGCTGTAGCCCTGGCGTGCCGGATCCCGGGGCTGCCCCGCGCGGGCCGCGTGCATCCAGTTGTTATACTCCAAGACGTCGCGCTCCAACATAATGAGCCCTTGGTCATATAGGTAGCCCCTGGGAGCCAGGACACCCACCACCTTGACCCGCACCCTGAGCTGCACGTGGTTGCCCTCAGTGTCGAGGCTGGTGAAGCGTACGGTGAGAGTCTCACCCAGCAGGTCGGGAGGCGGCGCAGGGGTCGGTGTGGGGCGAGCTTGAGGGCCCGATGAGGAAGCCGCCCGAAGCGCGGGATCGTAGAGCTGCGAAGCAAACCCGGCACCGACGACGGCCTCGCCCCGGCCCAGCTCCAGGGAACCGGCGGCTGGCTCAAGACCCAACTGGGGCAGGAGGGAGGGTTCCATGCCGCGGATGAAGCCCGAACCGCGCAGCGCCCCATACTCGACGTCGGCGGTGCCCATCAGGTTCTCATAGACGGCGACCCACTCCACACCGGGTAGTTCAGCGAACTGATCGCGCATCGCCTGGTCGACCACGGGCATCTGGTCTAACACGCTGCTGCAGCGGCTGGGCACGTCCTGAGAGGCCATCCCGTCCAGCTCAGCTCCCGAAACGACCTTGAAATGGACCGGCGGGTTGAAGGAGATCTCGGTCAGCGCGGCACCGGAGGTCAGGTCAGCGGACAGGCGCTCCAAGCCCGCGCCTAAGGAGACGAGGACGACAAGCGCCGCCGTCCCGATGACAACGCCGAGGGCCGTCATCACCACACGCCCCTTCATACGCTGTAGGTTGCCAAGGACCAGCAAGAGGAGATCACGGCCGTTCATCGCGGCTCCGATGTCGCCGGGGAGGGCCGCGCGTCAGGTAGGCCGGAGGGTATGGAGCCCAGCTGCAGCGCGGCGGCCAGTCTGGGCATCATCCCAGCCTCAGTGCCGCGATAGGACTCATGCGAGCAGCGCGCCGAGCCGGGTACACCCCCGACGCGATGCCCACGACGATGGCGAACCCGACGGTGAAGAACGGCAGCCAAACGGGGGTGGATGCGCGAAGGACAGTGCCAGATCCAAACATCTGCTCCAAGAGGGCAGCGTTACCGCCGACAAGATTGACGAGGGCATTGACGCCCAGCCCCGCGAGCACGCCGCCGACGCCTCCGAGCAACCCGATGGTTCCCGCCTCGCCGAGGAAAACCCACAGGATGTCGCTGTTCGAAGCACCGACGGCCTTCATAAGGCCGATCTCGCGGGTGCGCTCCACAATCGCCATAAGCATGGTGTTGGCGATGCTGAAGGCCGAGACCAGGAGAGATATGGCAGCGATGCCACCCAGGAGTGCCTGCAACTCGTTGAAGTACTCCCCCAGGCTCTCGGCCTGTTCCCGTGCGGAGAAGACGTTGAGGCCCATGGCGACC
>SKQX01000239.1 GCA_007118795.1 Thermoflexales bacterium
CGGTTGCCGCGTCGTACCCATACCTGGGCCCACGGCACCGGTAACAGCTCTGGTCGTCTCCGGTCTGCCCACGGACAGCTTCCTGTTCCTCGGCT
The DNA here is from genome assembly GCA_007118795.1 of Thermoflexales bacterium. GTDB lineage: Bacteria > Chloroflexota > Anaerolineae > B4-G1 > B4-G1 > SKLM01. Next base: position 96 of record SKQX01000239.1, read on the forward strand.
ATTTGCCCCGGCGAAAGGCTCGACGCCGACGCCTGCTTCAAGAGCTGGCGCACCAGCCGCACACGCTCGTCGCTTTTGAGACGCCGCATCGCCTGCGGGTCGGTCTGGGCGACATTCAGGCTGTCCTTGGTGATCGACCGCTGGCTATCTGCCGCGAGATGACCAAGGCTTACGAGGAGATTTGGCGCGGTAGCGTGTCTGCGGCCCGCGCCCACTTCGGGGAGAGCCAGCCGCGCGGGGAGTTCACGCTTGTCATCGGTGGCGCCTCACCGGAGGAGCGGCGGTGGGATGAGGAACAGGTCCGCACGGCTCTCCGTGATCTGCTGGCTCAGGGTCTGCGACGGCCCGATGCTGCCAAGCGGGTCGCCGATCTCTCTGGATGGGACCGGCGCGAGGTCTACCAACTCGGCCTCTGATCCCATCCATCATCCCTGCGAGGAGTCTTGCCAATGGACCTTACGGCTGAGGAACGCGCCATGTTGGCCGGAGATCTCGGTCCAGGCGTGGCTAAGGCCCTGGAGATCGTCGTCGCGTTGGGAAGAGTGTTCGGCGCCCAGGGATTGGTGTCTGTGACCTCCGTCCAGGTGGCCGGGGTCAGCTACCGCAATCTGGGTGAGGCTGGCCTGCAATTCTTGACCGAGTGGGCGGCTCAAGGGGCCCGGGCCCGGGTCCCCGCCACACTGAACCCGGCCGGCATCGATGCGGCGGCCTGGCGAGAGCTTGGCTTCTCGGAGGAGTTTGCCCGGCGTCAGATGGCCGTCGTGGAAGCCTATGAGACCCTGGGAATCGCCGCCACCTGCACCTGCACGCCCTACCTGGTGGGGAATGTACCATCCTTCGGTGACCACATAGCTTGGTCCGAATCGTCGGCGGTGAGTTATGCCAACTCGGTCTTGGGTGCCCGGACCAATCGCGAGGGTGGACCCAGTGCGTTGGCGGCTGCCATCGCCGGCCGCACGGCGGCCTACGGTTTCCATCTGGATCAGAATCGTCGCGCTGACCTCCGAGTGGTGGTCCGCTGTCCGGTGACGACCCTGTCCGACTTCGGGGCCCTCGGGCATCTGGTGGGTAAGCACGCTCGTGACAGAGTCCCTTTCTTCGAAGGATTGGGGGAATGCTCCTCCACCGAGTTGAAGGCCCTCGGAGCGGCTATGGCCGCCAGTGGTGCCGTGGCCCTCTACCATGTGGACCGGGTGACACCGGAGGCTGTCCGTTCTGGCATGCTTCTGCCCGAACACGAGACGCTCATCGTAACCGATCTACGGTCGGCGTATGCATCCCTTAACGCCGATGCGACAGAGATTGACCTCGTATGGTTTGGTTGCCCCCACGCGGGATTGGAAGAGATGGCTCAGCTCGCTCGACTACTGGAGGGTCGGCGCGTGACGGCAGCGACGTGGGTCACCACGGCTCGGGCACTCCGAGAGAGGGCCATTGAGGAGGGTCTGGTCGCGGCCATCGAGGCCAGCGGCGCCCGCGTCCTCGCCGACATGTGCCTCGTCGTGGCTCCGATGCAAGAGTTGGCGTTCCGCACCATGGCCACCCCCTCGGCCAAAGGCGCCTCATATGTGCCTTCTCACGCCGGCCTCGTGGTCCGCTTTGGGACGGTCCAGCAGTGCGTGGAAGCGGCGATCACAGGCATGTGGCCGACTTGAGGTCCTGGGTCGCGTGGGAGGAGTCATATCGACAGCCTTTTTCGCGTGTGTATCCCGCCGAAGGCGGAATCGATCCCTCTCCCTGTGACGAGAGGCCGATCTCCATCACTCAAGCTGTAAGGGGGTGTCCTCGCATCCCGCCCTACCCATCGGCCTGGCTCATTGACCTGACCAACGCCTTCTCAACACCGTGCCTGGCGATGCTTGCTAGCGTCGATCTGTGTGCTATAATCGCTGCCGCACATGACTTGGCTGACTAGATCCGTCTCACCCACGAATGGCTGAACGCGGCGAACCACTCACCGATCGCGAAAGAGAAGTGCTTGAGCTGGTGGCTACCGGTATCACCAACCGGGAGGTAGCGCAGGAGCTCTTCATCAGCATCAACACTGTCAAAGTCCACCTGCGCAACATCTATACCAAGCTGGGGGCTGACTCACGTACGGAGGCCACCATGGTGGCTGTCCGGGAGGGATGGGTGGGCATCCCGGAGATGGACCAGCAGTCAGTGGAAGGGAGCAGCACAGAGACTGAGACTGCCCCCGATCCGCCTCTGCCATGGCCCAAGCGGGTGGCGCTGCTCGGTTCGTTATTGCTGGTGGTGTCGGTCGTCGTCGTGACGTGGCCTCGCGCCGAGGCTCAAGCCGGAGCTGGGATGGATCTCTTTCCCGATGGTCCTGCTGCTGCAACGGTTAACGATTCCGATCGGGCCGAGTCCGCCTGGCAGGAGCGCGCGATGATGCCGACGCGGCGCGCTCATCTGGGACTCACGGTGGCCGCCGAACGCCTGATAGCCATCGGCGGGCAGACGCCGGAGGGCGTCACCGGAGTGGTGGAGGCCTACGACCCCGAGGAGGACATCTGGACACCCCGGACGGAGAAACCCATCCCTGTGGCCCACGTCGGCGCAGCGACCATCGATGGCCTGGTCTATGTCCCGGGGGGACGGGACGCCGACGGCGTTCCGAGACGGCTCGTTGAGGTATACGATCCGCAAGCCGATGCTTGGGGCCGGGCGGGTTCGCTGCCAGAACCGCGGTGCGCCTATGCCCTGGTCGCCCATGACGACGAGCTTTACCTCTTCGGCGGGTGGGACGGTGAGCGCTACGTCTCCACCGCTTACGCCTACAACCCCGAGTCCGATGAATGGCTTACCCTCCCTGCTATGGATGTCGCCAGGGGCTTTGCTGGAGCTGCCTCGCTCGACGACCAGATCTACGTGGTGGGCGGCTACGATGGACAGAAGGAGCTGACGGATTGCGCGGCCTTCGACCCGCTGACACAAGTATGGAGCGAGTGCGCGCCCCTAACCGTCGGGCGTGGAGGATTGGGGGTAGCCGCTATCGGGGGGCGTCTTTACGCCATCGGAGGCGGCGGCTCGTCCACCTATCTCGGCTTCAACGAGCGCTACAGCGTTGACCGGAATGACTGGCAGGTCGTCGACACCCCGTTGGTGGGAGAGTGGCGCAATCCGGGTGTCGCCGTGTTCGGAGCCACCGTCTACGCTGTCGGCGGGTGGAGCAGGGACTACCTGAGCCTCAATCAGGCGCTCAATCCCTTTCCGTTCCAGATCTTCATCCCCGTGAGCCAGCAGTAACCGCGTAAGGCCAGCATTCGGGACGGCGCTTGTATCGCCCGAGATTCGGGATCAGGCGGGCCCGACACGATCCTAGGAGATTCCACCATGCCACAGACGATCCGCATCGAGGACATCTCCCACCACGATGGGGAGCGAGTCACGCTCCAGGGGTGGGTCTACAACCGGACCGACACAGGGAAGTTGGTGTTCGTCTGGATTCGCGATGGCACCGGTTTCGCGCAATGCGTCTTCTTCCGGGGCAACGTCCCTCCCGAGCTGTTCGAGGACGCCCAGTCCGTGGCCCAGGAGTCGTCGGTGGTCATCACCGGCACAGTCCGCCAGGATGATCGTGCACCTGGAATCCCCGGCGGTTTCGAGTTGGGTGCGGAGGAGATGGAGATTCTCCAACACGCTGAGGAATTCCCCATCCAACCCAAGGAGCATGGTGTCGACTTTCTGATGGCGAACCGGCACCTTTGGATTCGCTCACAGCGACAGTGGGCTGTGCTACGCGTTCGAGCCACCGTCATTCGGGCGATTCGAGACTGGCTTGACGCCAATGGCTTTGTCAATATGGATACGCCGATTCTCACGCCCGCGGCTTGCGAGGGGACGACCACCCTCTTCGAGACAGACTACTTCGGCGACCTCGCCTACCTTGCTCAATCAGGACAGCTTTATAACGAGGCCAACATCTACGCCTTTGGACGAGTCTACTGCTTCGGCCCCACCTTCCGCGCCGAGAAGTCGAAAACTCGCCGCCACCTGACAGAGTTCTGGATGGTGGAGCCGGAGGCCGCCTTCTGTGATATGGACCAGCTAATGGAGATTGAGGAGGAGTTCGTCTCTTACATCGTCCGTACTTGCTTGGAGGAACGAGCCGAGGAGCTGGAGGTACTGGAACGGGACACAAGCCGGCTGGAGAGAGTCACCCCTCCCTTTCCCCGCATCTCCTACGACGAGGCGCTGGAGATTGTCGCCGAGATCCGGGAGGCGATGGACGACCCAGCACGGCGGGAGCTTCTCGAGTTGGAGTGGGGTAACGACTTCGGGTCGCCTCACGAGACCGAGCTCACCGAGCGTTTCGCCAAGCCCGTCTTCGTTTATGGCTACCCGACGAGGGCCAAGGCCTTCTACATGGAGCCATGGCCCGGGCGACCGGAGGTCTCCAAGAGCGTCGACCTGCTCGCTCCTGAGGGGTACGGCGAGATCACGGGCGGGTCGGAGCGCATCTCCGACCTCGATCTGCTCCTCCAGCGATTGGACGAGTGGGAGTTGCCCCGAGAGGCGTTCGAGTGGTACGTGGACCTGCGGCGGTACGGGTCGGTGCCCCACTCGGGATTCGGTCTGGGCGTGGAGCGCACCGTCACCTGGATCTGTGGCATCGACCACCTGCGGGAGACCATAGCCTTCCCCCGCACGCTCACCCGGGTCTACCCATAAGCCAGATCAAGACCCCGAGGGAGCGGGCTCAGGAGCCATCATGCCCGGAGGGCAGCTGTGCCACTAGCGCGGTCCGGTCATAGCTCTCACACCTAGCCCTATGCCGGCCCCAGCCAACGCAACACCAAAGCCCCGGACACCTGGGCACCAGCAGAAACTGTGGTATAATCACACTGGGACTTCGTAGAATAGAACATGATCTCGGGGGAGCTTGGGGAGCCAAGCTGAGAGGGTGCTCTGGCCTCAGTCGGAGGTCACCAGCGCCGACCCTCAGAACCTGATCTGGGTAATGCCAGCGGAGGGAGGCGGTGATAGAGTGTCGCGAAACCGCCCTGCTGGCAGGGGCGGTTTTTCGTCTTCATGCGCGAGAGTCGTGGCACTCAGCGAAGGTGCCGAAGCGAGGGGATGGTGCGAGCTGTGATCTTTGCCAACGGGACGCTCTACGACCCCAGGGAGGCCCGGGGCGTGCTTCGGGCTGATGACCTCGTTATCGCCGTCGACGGGGGGACCCGCCACGCGTGGGACGCCGGTGCCGAGCCCCACCTGGTGGTGGGCGATCTCGATTCTCTCAACGCGCAGGAACGGGAGCGGGTCGCCTCGGCCGGAGTGGAGATCAGCAGCTTCCCGGCCCGCAAGGACGCCACAGACTTGGAGCTGGCCCTTGCCCGCGCCGCCTCCGAGGGCGCGGACTCCATCGTCATCCTCGCAGCGCTCGGCGGCCGGATCGACCAGACGCTCGCCAATCTGCTCCTGCTCACCCTCCCGGAGCTGCGGGACATCGACGTCCGCGTTGTGCAGGGAAACCAGGAGGCCTTCCTGGTGCGTGAAGAAGGGTTCATTGAAGGGCGGCCC
>SKQX01000113.1 GCA_007118795.1 Thermoflexales bacterium
ATCCTGCAGCATCACCGTGATCTCTGCTTCCTCGTGGGCCGCCATCCCCTGTAACTCAGCCCCGGCCGGCTCATTGACACCATCCACGTCGAAGTGCACCGTGTAATCGGCTTCCTCCAGCATGAAGGGGTCGCTGACCATGTCGAACTCCGGGTACTCGTCGTCGACGGAGCGGATGCGCACGTAGGTGTCCATTGGGACATCCCACGGAGCTGTGTCGCCCTCGCGGACGTCCTCCGGCAGGCTGAAGACTACCGTCCCATCCTCCACCTCTACCCACTCGGTGAACCGACCACTGGTCTCCTCACCCGACACGGCTCCGGCATACAGCGAAGCCTCCCACTCCGTGATGGCACCGAAGTCAAGACCCAGGTCCCCAACCGTGATGGTCACGGTTGCCCAAGGATCCCCGTGCATAGCCCGTTGATCCGCTTCTGCTACTCCCGGTCCCGGCGACGCCTGTAGCGACGGCCCCGCACCAGTCAAAGCAGCAACGAGAACAAACCCCAACAGCAGGCCTCCGACACGTCGCATCAGACTCATCTGAACCACTCTCCTCTAGTGTCTGTACCAACCTTTATCCAGGCCCCTGAGCACCATGGCTGCGTAGCGGGCCAGGCGCCAGTCCTCTCGCAGCAAGCCTCCATACACACTCCCTTCACTTATCACCGGTGCATCCCAGTTTGATCCTGCCGAAACAGATGAACCGGCAATGCCAACTCAACTCCACGCTGAGCTGGGACAGATTCCAGTCCGGCCGAGCCAACAACTCCGTGCAATTATATCAAGAGCGGAGGCCAACTGAGGTTGCGTTGCGTTGGAACTACGGTTGACCTCGGTTGGAAAAAGTTGGAATTCGGTTGGACCAGTCCATTTCCTTAGGACAGGACGGTCGTTTCGGTACCCGGATCAGGCTTTGCTGTGGTACAATTGCCGTGACTGGAGAGAAATTCGCTAGGCGCGGGAAGGACGGGATGCCATCGTGGACACGGGTTGACGCCCACGGGGCCGGAGACGCTGACAAGCCCATGAACGCCGACAGTACACTGCCTGCTGGCACACGACATCGTGCCCTCTTGGCCGTGGTACTGGCCGCTGGGGCAGGGACCCGGCTGGGCCGTCTCACCGAAACTCGGTCCAAGGCGATGATGCCCATCGTGGGCCAGCCAATGATAGAGCGGGTGCTGGAGATGCTGGCGACCGGGGGGGCCCGGCGCTTCATCGTGGTCGCCCACCGGGAGGACCGCGAACTCGTCGCGCACCTGCGCCGATCATCGTGGGCTGACCAGACTCGGCTGGCCTATCAGGACCAGCGCATGGGTATGGTCCACGCCCTCAAGTGCGCCGCACCCCTCATCCGTCAGGAGGACGTGACCAGCTTCCTTCTCTCATCGTGCGATAGCCTGTATCCCGAAGGTCACGTCGCAAGACTCGTCCAGCGCCATCGCCAAGACCCCCGGGACGCGACCCTCACGGTGATGTGGACCTCGCCCCAGGCGGCGGCGTCCAGCGCCCTCGTCGTCCTACAGGACGGAATCGTCGAAGACATCATCGAGAAGCCATCCGGCCGGCAGATCGCGGAGAGGGCTCCCACTTCGGCGCCGTTGACCGCCCCATCCCTGTACGCGCTGTCAACCAGTATTCTCGACCACCTCCACCAGGTGGACGCATCAGACCGGGGCGAGTATGAGTTCCCCGACGCCCTCCGCTTCCTCATAGCCGCCGGAGGCAAGGTGGGCGTCCAGGTTGTGCGAGGCCGGATGACCCTAACCCACCCCTCCGATCTCCTAGCCTTGAACCGGCACTTCCTCGGCGCCGATCCCACGGCTCCTGCTGTTGAGCGTGTCCTCCCGCCCGGAACAGTCTTGGTCCCGCCGGTGCGCATAGAGGCGGGAGCACGGCTGGGCGGCGGTTGCCGCATCGGCCCCGAAGTCTATCTGGAACGCGGCTGCCGCGTGCACGGACGGGGCGCCGTCGCTCGGTCTGTGGTCCTGCGAGATGGATCGGTGGAGCCCAGGCACGCCGTCGACGGAGCCGTAATCGGGGGTGGGGATAAGGTCTGAAGGAGAAGAACGGAGAGGATGGGCGGTAAGGACTACGCGAAGACCCCAAGGTGATTCTTGGGGTCAGGATGCGCTCAAGGTCAGGCAGCAGAAAGACGCCTACATGTCGGGGACCGTCCGCCTCAGAATGTCGTATCGTTCCAGGCCCATCCCGGCCCCCAGAGCGACACAGGCCATAGGCGCATCGGGTACATAGGCCGCGACACCGGTCTCCTTGGTGATCAGCTGATCGATCCCTCGCAGCAGCGCGCCCCCACCGATCAGCGCCATACCCCGGTCGATGATGTCCGAGGAGAGCTCGGGAGGCGTTCGCTCCAGCATCGCTTTGATCATGGCGATGACGGCGGCCAGGGGCTCCGACAGCGCCTCCGCCACTTCCTCGGAGCTCACCGTGATACGATGCGGAAGGCCCGCCACCTGATCTCGTCCCTGCACCTCGATGGATCGCTCCTCCTCCAGCGGCAGGGCCGCACCAATACGGATCTTGACCTTCTCTGCCGTCATCTCACCGATCATCAGGTTGTACTTGCGGCGGACGTAGGCGATGATAGCCTCGTTCATGCGCACGCCACCGATTCGCACCGAGTTGGCGCGCACGACACCGTTCAGCGACATCACCGCAGCCTGGCTCGTCCCGCCCCCCATGTTCACCACCATGCTACCCGCCGGGGTGTCGACAGGCAGCCCCGCGCCCAGGGCACCGGCCAGAGGCTCCGGTATCAGATGAGCCTCGCTGGCACCGGCGTCGAGGGCCGCCTCGCGCACGGCGCGCCGCTCCACGCTCGTCACCCCGTAGGGCACACTGACCATCACTCTGGGCTTGAGGAAGGTGATCCGGCCACAAGCCTTGTGGATGAAGTACTGGAGCATCCGGTAGGTGACTCGATAGTCCGCGATCACCCCGTCCCGCATGGGACGCAGAACCTCTATGGACTCAGGCGCGCGGCCCATCATCGAACTCGCCTCCTCGCCCACAGCCATGATCCGGTACTCATCGGGCGAGATCGCCACAATCGAAGGCTCCTGCAACACGATCCCGCGTCCCAGAACGTAGACGAGCACGTTGACCGTGCCCAGGTCAATTCCCAGCTGCTTCTGTAGCATACCGCCTTCCTACTTCCATACTTCCCAAGGGGGAGCGCCGTCAAAGCCCCGGCCGCATACTCTCCCGCCGCCCTGCAAGCTGCCCCAGTCGTGACAGAGTGACATCGCTCAGACTCTGCAATGATAGGCCCCGGACAACAGACGAGCCGCCACTGCCAGCGGCACTGTGCTGTCTCAGGGGCCGGTTGCCCCTACTCAGAGGATCAACCGGGAGAATGATACACGATGTCCAACGAATTGTCCAATTGCCCTCCGGAGGCCGTAGACCAAAGGCAGATGAGCGATCCCCCGGGGGGCCCGAGAGCTTCGTCGAGGATGGAGACCATGGGGCAACAAGCGCGTTGGCCCTGTCCGATGACGGTCCTGGACCTCGCTCTGCGACGGTAGCAGCATGACCCTGTAACCGAAGGATGAGATCGATTCGCTTGTCGTCCCTCTGAGACTAGTCGACCGGCACCCTGCGTCGGTGGACGGGCTCGTGTCTGCTTTGCGCGAAGTTGTTTGACGGCGAAGCTGCCCGATGCTAGAATGCCTCATCCTGATACATATGCTGAGTCTGCCCTCCGGTCCCCCGTCGGGCCAAGTTCGGAGAAGCCAACTTCAGAGGGCTTAGAGAGGAGGCAGTAGTGAAGGGCAATGCGAGCAGGTTCTCGTCAGCCGACTGGATCTTCTACGATGGAGCTGTCTACACCGTGAACCGCGCCAGACCCTGGGCGCAAGCCGTCGCTGTTTCCGGAAGACAGATCGCGTACGTAGGCTCCACCCGCGGCGCTGAGACTTACAGAGGCTCCAACACGAGAATGGTCAACCTCAGGGGGGCCATGATTCTCCCGGGGTTTGTGGAATCCCATCTCCACTTCGTGGGTGGCGCCGTGAGCGACAACCCCGATCTATCCATTTCCGACGCCGACACCCAGGACCACCTCTTCCGCCTGCTGGACCAGTATGCCCGAGATCACCCAGACGAGGATCCGGTGTTGGGTCGCGGCTGGAAACACGTGCTTTTTCCCCAGGGCCCCACGAAGGAGATGCTCGACCCGATATTTCCCGATCGGGCTGTCCAGCTCAGATCCATCGATGGTCACAGTAGCTGGGTCAACTCGGTGGCGCTGGAAAGAGCGGGGATCGATCGATCATCTCCCGATCCGCAACCTGGTTTCTCGTACTTCGTCAGAGATGAGCAGGGGGAGCCTACCGGGTTTCTGATGGAAGGTGCCTCACAGATCGTTAGCGAGGCTTTGGTCAACGTCGACAGCGATTATGTGCGGGGCGCCGTCCAGCGATTGCAGCCTGAGTTCTCTGCTGAGGGGTTGACCACCGTCTATGATGCCGGCGTGATCACCGACTGCGAGGAGGAGGACGCCTTCAGTGCTCTCCAGGAGCTGGATCAGGAGGGAGAGCTGGCCCTGCGCGTGATGGGATCCTATGTGCTGGACAACGACGAAGACGCACCGGGAGCTGTGGCCAGGCTCTTGGAGATGCGCGATCGGTATTACAGCAACCACCTGAGTGTCTCCGTACTCAAGATCTTCCTGGACGGCGTCCCGGAGACGCACACTGCCCTCTTACTGGAGCCCTATGCAGACCGCCCGGATTTCAGAGGCACGCCGAATCTTGCTCCCGACACATTCAAGTCCGTGGTGACGGAAGCGGACCGGTCAGGTATCGACGTGCACGTCCACGCCATAGGAGAGGGCGCCACCAGGATGACCCTGGATGCCGTCGAGGCGGCACAAGCTGCCAACGGGCGGCAAGGGACGCGTCACACGAGTTGCCACGTCTACTATGTGGAGCCGGATGACCTTCAGCGCTTCCGACAACTCGGCGTAATCGCTCAAACGTCGGGGGAGTGGATCCTCTGGGACGACTTCCACGACTTGATGACCGTGCGGCTTGGCGACGAGCGGACCCGGCAGCTCTACCGCCTGGATAGCCTGGCGGCAGATGGTGCGGTCGTCACTCTGGGCTCTGACTGGCCATATAGCGCCAACATCGTCTCCTACAGCCCGCTCCTACAGATCGAGATGGCGCACACGCGACGGCAGCCGGGCGCTGCCTGTGCTGAGCCTCTTCCGCCCGAGAATGAGGCGCTGTCACTGCCGGAAGCGATCGCCAGTATGACCATCAATGGAGCCTACCAGCTCAGGATGGAAGACGAGGTCGGGTCCATCGAGGCGGGTAAGCGAGCTGATCTGGTCATCCTTCAGAAGAATCTCTTTGACCTCCCATCCCACGAGATTCACGATACGAGGGTGCTCCTGACCATGATGGACGGTCGGGCAGTGCATCAGCATCCGTCCTGGGATCTCTGACTTGTGCAGCCCCGCGCGGGATGGGTTACGGTCCGAGGAGTTGCGAGATCGCAAGC
>SKQX01000137.1 GCA_007118795.1 Thermoflexales bacterium
CCGGCTTCAGGGAGAGGAGCACCGTCGTCGTTACACCCACGGCCGCCGCCAGGGCCAGGTAGCCCCAGTAACACATAGCCCCGACGCCCAGGGTCACGATGGCCGCTACCTCGGTCGTCAGCCCGGTCCCTTCGTGCCGCCAGGCGCTGACTAAGTACGCGGCGACGATGAGTGCGCCCATCGGAAGGGCCACCGCGACGAAACCCCAGGGGGAACCGACCTCATCGGCGATCAGCGCACCGCTACAGCCCAGCAGCGCGATCAGAGCAAACGTCCGCACCCCCGCAAACAAGGTGTCCTCCGGTCCGCCGTACGCGTACTCTCGCTGGAGGCCGATGAGGACGCCGATGGCCAGCGCTGCGCCAAACCGGTAGAACAGTTCTATCGTTACCATAGATCCAGCACCTGCCTAATCCTACAACCGCATTTGTCATTCCGAGAACACGCAGGGTGCCCAGCTTGGACGTTCGGGCCGCGCACCACTCTGAACCGAAGAAAGCGCGCCGGGCTCGCGGGGCTGCGCTGCCGTTTCCCCTCTCCCCCGGGGGGGAGAGGGTTAGGGTGAGGGGGCGTCTCGCTAGCACTGTCGTTGTCGCCTGCAACTCAACTCTCAGACAGCGAATGCGCTTTCTTAGTAGGAGCGCCAGCGACGAGGAATCTCGGCCACCTTGACCAGAAGCAATCTGTCCGTCAGTGCTCTTGGGCCGACCAGGAAGCTCTGATAGCCGATGTGCGGCTGTAGGACTAAGCCTCTGGAGTGAAGTCGCCGCTAGGGCCGGCCGTACCGGCCCATAAGCCCTGTTCGCGCGACGGTGCGCTCCTCCATCTCGCTAAGCAGTTGATTTCGACTCAGTCCTGGGGGTAGATCGAGCTTTTCCTCAAGAGCGTAGAGTCGGAAGTAATACCGATGCGTCTCCCCCATCGGCGGGCACGGCCCCCCATACCCGATGTTGCCGAAGTCATTCCGTCCCTGGACTGCGCCCCAGGGCAACTCGCTCTCCGACGGCACGTCCTCTGGGAGTTCATTCCGACCTGGCGGAACACCGTACAACAGCCAGTGAACGAACGTGCCTCCGCTGGCATCAGGATCTTCGCATATCACCGCGAATTCCTGCGTTTCTTCTGGCGCGTTTGCCCACTCCAGCGGCGGAGAGACATCGGCGCCTTCACATGTATATCGATCCGGCACGTTATCCTCGGACGAAAAAGCGGGACTCGTGAGCTCAAAACCCATAGGTGCCTCCTATTATACTACACGAATTGATCTTAGTAACAAATTCCCGTCGCCACCTTGAGGATCGTCACCTACGTCTGCACCAGCCGTTGCTCCTGCTGGTCGCGGTACCCCCATGGATCGTGAGCATCCTCACCTCGGCCCATTCCCGCGTGTGCCGCAGAACCGGATCCAGCACCCGGGACAGCGCTGTCGGGAACCAAAGCTCAGTCCCGTGTTGATCAGGTCGGGATTAAGGCCTGCTCACGTAATGCTCAGTCGCTGGGCCCCTCCCTTGCTGCGGCCCTGAGTCTCAACCCATCTCTCTACGCTATCGTCGCACAGTTGGCTGGCTGGGTGTCCCTCGCGTGACCGGAGTGCAAGAATTACCAGTGGGGTTCTCCTTGCACTCCGTCTGCGCCGCTTGATAAGCCCAGGGCCTATTCCTCGCCAACCACGAAGGAGATCTTGGTGTTGACCCTGAACGCGGTGATCTGGTTCTCCTCGACAATGGCCTGGAAATCCTTGACATAGATGGACTGGATGTTATGGATGGTTTTCGAGGCCTCCGTCAGCGCCTGCCGTACGGCGTCCTCCCAGCTATCCTCCGACTGCGCCAGCACCTCAATAACCTTTACAACGGTCATGGCGGTCACCTCCTGTCAATCAACTGTACACGCAGCGGGCCATCCGCACGGCTCCCCATTCTTCGGGGACCCTCCTGCGCGGGTGTATCAGCCGCATCCTGCCCGCTACGTCGTGCCAACGGGTTTCTCAGCCCGGTTCGGGAGTCGACGGCGTCTCATGCCTCGACCATTATCGCGGCCACTTCCGGTGTGACGATCCACAGCGCTTGCCAGCGCTCGTCCGTCTTCTGGAGGCAGACGATCCCGGCGTTCTGAAAATCGACCACCGGCTTCGATGCATCGCCCGCGAGGAGATGGCCCGCTAGCCGCTCCATGAACGGCAAGTGGCCCACCAACATAAGCGGGCCCGGCCTAGCTTCGAGCTCGTCGCCCACCCCCACCACATCGTCCAGGGGCGCTAGACCGGGAACCTCCACCACCCCTTCCGAGGGCCCGAGGGCCTCGCCCAGGATCTCAGCTGTCTGGCGGGCCCGCGTCTTCCCACTATGCCGTATCTGATCCACCTCCACGCCCATCTCTGCGGCGACGGCGGCCGTCCACTGCGTGTGTTGCCGACCGACGTCAGTCAGTGATCGGTCCGGATCCTGCTCCTCGGACATCGCTTCTGCGTGTTGCACTAGGTAGACTTTCATACTCTCCTTTGTCTAAAGCAACTCGAAATGGGTCTATCTACGCCGCTCCACCGACATCCCGAGGGACCAAAGGCCCCTCGGACCAGCTAGCTCGTCTCCCTCGGTTCCTCGGGGGGGACCCACCGCTGCAGCTTACGTGCCGCCATCTCCCTGCCACCCAGACCGAAGGCGAGAGCCCCAGCCACAGCGATGGCGCCAATTACCAACCCAAAGGCCAGGTTCACGATCTCGTTGGCGAGGCCCATTTGTCGCAAGCCCATCGCGCCAGCGAACACCAGGATCGCCCCTCGCGCCAGAATCGCTAGGAGTTGGGCTTGAGCCATGTCACTGGCTCGCACGATGGTGGCTGCCAGGTCGGCCAGATATATGCCGATCCCAAAGATGACCAGCCCGAGAACGACCTGACCGGCAAAGGCCGTGAACTGACTGACCAGGTTGGCGGCCCGGCCGAAGCCCAGCAAGTTGAACGCCTCAATCGTGGCAAAGAGCATGATCCCAACGAGGATCAGGTAGCCAACGATCTCCGCCGGCGTTCGCTCTCCCTCCGCTGGCTCCTTCCCTACGCCCAACCGAGCCAGGACAGTATTGAACCCGATCCCGGCGAGTACGTTGGCGATCAAGGTAGCGACGACCCTGCCCACCACATAGGCCACGATCAGGACCAAGCTGGCGCCAAAGATGGCTGGCAGCGCCATCAGGATGGCGTTGAGCATACCCATAGCGGGCCCGGTGACGGCCTCGAGGGCCAATGCGTCCAGGGCCGCGATCAAGACAGGGATCAGAATCAGCACGTAGATCACGATCCCCACCGCCCCCGACAGCTTCTTCTCGCCAAGAGCATCCGACAGTCCAACGCGCTGGCTCAGCTGGTCAGCCCCGATGGCAGCAAGGAGGTTCGTTACGATACGCTGTACGATCCTAGCGATAAACCAACCCACCGCCAGAATCAAAGCTGCTCCAAAGAGGTTGGGCAGGAAGCCGAGGGCCTGGTTCAGCATCTCCTGGACCGGCTCCAGGAGTCCCTGAAGCGCCAGCGCCCCTAAGATCGCCGGCAGAAAGAGGAGGAACACCAACCAGTAGACGGCGTTGGCCAGGGTGTCAGCCACAGAAACCCTTTCCTCCATCCCAGCCCTCGATCCCAATCGGTCATCCAGGTTGACCGCTCTCAGCACGCGGGAGACGATCAGCCTGAGACCGCTGGCCAGAATCCAGGCCACCAGCAGCAGTACTCCTGCGCCGACAAGACGGGGGGCATACTCGAAGATCTCCGTCAGCAGCTGGTTCAATGGCTGTGTGATCAGCGTCAGCCCCAGCGCCTCAAAAAACGCGATCAGGACGAGCAGCATCACCAGCCAGAAGACCCCTTTTCCGATCCATTGATCGGTCGCCAGACCCTTGGCTTGCTCTTCGTCCGAGAACCACCGGGCGAGCCGCCCGTCCAGATCAGTCCGTTGTACCGCCGACCGCACCACTGCTGACACGATAAGGGCGACCAGCCACCCGACCACCAGGATCACTAGTGCGCCTACGATCATTGGAATCGATGTGCCTAGAAGCTCTCCCATCTGTTCTATTATGATCTCACCCATCTCTCTATCTCCTTTCAGTGTATGGTATATTGCCAGTAAAACTCAGTGTCCTCGAGGTTTGCCTATCAATTCGGTGCACCTTCCTTTCTCTCAAGCCCAGCATCTTTGGCTTCTCGACCATCAGGCATCGGCTAAGCCTCCGGCGGCAACTCGGGCCGCTCGAGGGGTGGCCTCTCGACCTTACCAACGTAGACTCGATCTGTGGCATGTCCGATTCGTTGCTCGGCGTCGTACAGGTAAGCGTGGACGACGTACTCGCCCTCCTGCTCGGGAGTAATCGTCGTGGTGTAGCTGTTCTCGCCGCCCGCCTCCACCTGCAGGTTATCAAGCGTCGCCAACTCCTGGAACGCCCCTCGGGGCTGCTGGGCCCAGAACTCGAGGCGCAGGTCACCCCCAGACCGCAAACCACGGACCCGCGCCTCGCAGCGCAACTCCTCCCCCGGCGACGGATACGGTTGTGTCATGGCGAAGACGCTGACCAGTTCGGCTGCTGGATTTCCAACGGCGATCATTATGCCCGGCGATTCCCACTGGAACCGCTCATCAGCTCGCCATCCCTCGACGGAAGCGTAGACCCGACCGCTCAGGTCGGCGGAGACTCGAAAGGGGATATCAGCTTCCTCTTCAGGAGCGAGAAAGTCAACGTAGCTCCCCTCGCCAGCCACTGCGATGGAGTAATCATCCATCGAGTGAAGCCGGACGCCCAGCCCGCTCAGGGGTTCGTTCCCCACGTTCTTGAGCTTCAGCGTCAGCCAGTGCAAACCCCGGTCGATGGTATCGGGTGACACCTGATACTCAAGTGGATATCTGGTTGCCATTCTTGATCCTCCCATTTCACACGACTCCATGAAGTGCCAGACAAAACTGCGCGCTCACCGGACCAGAAGAACCGGAACTCGCGTCACGTCCAGAAAACTTAAGACCGCCTCGTCCTCCAGGGCTTCTTCTCCTGCGGGGAGTACCAGGGTCCCGCCCTCCTCGTGGGCCACGAGATGGGCCAGTCGGGAAACACTCCCTTTCGTGAGCCTGTGGAAGCTGAGCTCGATCCCCTGATCTTCCCACCGCTCCGTGACCTTCTGCTCCATGCAGGAGGCCTCGTCCGGATCTTCACCCACCAGGAAGATCATCACGTGCCCGTCATCGTCTTTGGTAAGCTCCGCGGCGGTGGCCACAGCCTTGTCGGCCAACGACGTACCATCGTAGACGACCCGCATAGGGGGCTCTATCTCCGCGCCTCCCCTGAGGACCAGAGTGGACGCCAGGGTCTTGGTAAGGACCTCGCGCACAGCAGGGGCCAGATGCTCCGTCTCGAAGGGCGACCAGGCCCCTTTCCCCATAATGACCACGTCGGCTTCAGCGGCCGCCGCCAGCACCTCGGGCGCCACTCGCCCTCGTACGACACGGAAGGTACAACGCGTCGCCAGGCGCTGTGTGCG
>SKQX01000184.1 GCA_007118795.1 Thermoflexales bacterium
GTGTTCTACCGTCTGCCGTCCAGCGTCGATGGTCAGAAACCATCCGCTGATGATCGCCCCGTCTACCGGCGGATGATCGACAGAATAGCCGACCTCGCGTCCCTTGTCAAGCTGGATTTGACCCGGGCCTATGC
The DNA here is from genome assembly GCA_007118795.1 of Thermoflexales bacterium. Taxonomy (GTDB): domain Bacteria; phylum Chloroflexota; class Anaerolineae; order B4-G1; family B4-G1; genus SKLM01. The sequence continues at coordinate 135 of SKQX01000184.1, forward strand.
CCTGCGGGAAGCCGAGGCGCGGGCCCATCACGCGTATCCTCATCGGGATCCTTCTCGAGAGGACCGCCGGCCAGAGCCGTTGGCCCTGAAGAGCAGACGTCGAGTATCTCAGGTCGGTGTCGATGGAAGCGGCCTCCTTAGCGGTGCGCCGATCTCTCCGTTTCCATCGCCGCAGCCAGCACGATGATCCGCTCTGGCAGTCTGAGGAGCGAAGGCTGAAGCGAAGAAGAATCCTGCCCCGTCGGCCCAAGACGCATTCACCCCCCGTGTCCCCTCGACGCTGCAGCCATCCCTGGGGGCCGGTGGGTCGTTGTCGTGCTGGGCTCCCCGAGCCTGCCGCGGATGTCTCTGCGTCTTGCACGGAGCTGTGGCTGTAGTATACTGCTCGCCAAGACCCAGTTCTAAGCAGCTGACCACGACCAGAACAACTCCAGACCACGCCCCCCAGTTGGCCAGCAGGGACGGCCCAGTAGGTGGATCGACGCCATGCCCATCCCATATCCAGAGGAGCTCAAAGATGCGTAAGTCACTCTCCATCACCCTGTTCACTCTGGCCCTCTCGCTGGCCGTGGTATCGGTCGGCCTGAGTTCCGCAGCACCGTCATCCGTGCGAGCTCGGAGCGGATTCGATTGCGGCGATATCAGCGAAATCCTCGAGAGCGAGTGTGAGGCGCTAGTGGCCCTGTACAGCGCCACGGACGGGGACAACTGGACCAACAACACCGGCTGGATGACGACGGACACACCCTGTAGTTGGCATGGAGTCGCGTGCCAGCCCGGCCACGTGACAGGGCTCTTCTTAGCCGATAACCAGCTGACCGGGCATATCCCACCAGAGATCGGCGATCTCACTGAGTTGACCACCCTGCACCTGTACCGGAACCAACTGACCGGGCCCATCCCACCGGAGACGGGCAACCTCACTGCTCTGGAGAGCCTCTCCCTCTTCGCTAACCGACTGAGCGGTCTGATCCCGGGCGAGATCGGCAACTTGACCGCCCTGACTTGGCTTTCGCTCAACCACAACCAATTCAGCGGCCCAATTCCGGCCGAGATCGGGAACCTGAGTGGGCTCAACTGGCTCATGCTGAACAACAATGAACTCAGCGGTCCAGTTCCGGCGGAGATCGGCAACTTGACGGCCTTGAAGGAGCTCCGGTTGGGCCGCAACGGGCTGAACGACCCGATCCCGGCCCAGATGGCCAACCTCTCCGCATTGGAGCATCTCTCTATACATCGGAACTGGTTCAGTGGTGAAATACCCGCCTTCCTGACCGCGTTGACACAACTCAACCACTTCGACTTCTACGACACGGACCTGTGTGTGCCCCTCGCGGGCGATGTGCCGGCCTGGCTCGCTGGCCTCCCCAGTCTCTACGGCACGGGCCTGATCTGTGGGGAGGATTTTGGAAGCCTCAGTGGCGAGGTGGTCCTCGCCGACAAGTCTCCCGCCTCCGGGGTGGAAGTCACCATCTACCGATCGCTGTCAGAGCGAGGGCACTGGCGGCACATCGGCACGGTGCACACGACCATCGTCGGCACATACCAGTTCCAGGAGCTTGCACAGGGGTTGGGCGTCGACTACCGCGTGCAGTTCGTCGATCCCAGCCACAGCCTGGCCGCGCAGTTCTACCAGGACAGACCGACCATCAGCGAGGCTGACCTGATCACCATCACCCCTGGCATCCCCCGGACCGGCATCGACGCGGTGCTGGCCCTACCCCTTTCGCCTGCCGTGGAGGTCGAGGTCACCACCGGCAGCGTGCTCTACCACGCGGACGGTACGGCGCAGATCACGATGCCTGCGCCGGACTTGGGCGACATCACGGTCACACGGATTGTTACCTGCACCGTCGGCACGCCAACCCATGTGGTCTTGCGCCTATCCACCGAGACGGAGTACCCTATGACACCCGTGGGCGGTGATCGGTACGTAGCGACGGTTCCGGCAGCGGACCTCATCGACAGCGCGACGCTCAGTGTTGCTGCCAGCTGCAATGGCATCACCACGACCACCGTCGTCGCGCATCTCATGCTCTACGATCCCAGCGGGACCATCATCGATGCTCTGAGCGGACAGCCCGTTGCCGGGGCAATGGTGACCCTCTACCACGTCCCCGGTTGGGGGCCGAAGTCCGGTCCAGATGACGAGCGACCGAACACTTGTGAGTCGAATCTGTCCAAACCGGCAGACGCTCCATGGAGCCAACCAGCCCCCACGGATCTTGGCACCATCGCCAATTCGGACGTCAACCCCACGGACCCACCTCTGCCTTACCAGCAGACGACGGAGGTCGGCTACTACGGCTGGGACGTCAGCAGGGGCTGCTGGTACGTCACTGTGGAGGCCGAGAGCTACGAGTCGCTCGTCAGTCCGGTCGTGGGCGTCCCGCCCGAGGTGGTGGATCTGGACCTGGCACTCACGCCCCTGGCTGAGGAAGGTTTTGCCATCTTCCTCCCGCTGGTGCTCCGCAATCCCTGAGTGCGAAGCCTTGCGAGGGCTGGCCGTCTCCGCGAGGTTTCACGCCAAGGGGGACACCGCACCGACCCCGATCGCCCAGGAGATCCTGAGCGTCAATCAACGGACTGGCGCGCGTCGGCCGGCGGTGTGGCTGAGAGAAAGCTGATCGATGCTTCACGAGCTCATTAACAAGCTGGCAGCACTACTGGAAGGGGCGAGCAACGCCGGGAGGCTGTTCACAAGGCTCAGCGAAGTCTATTACCCTTCTCTCGAGGGCCCAGGCCCCGGTGGCTTCTGAGGGATCTTGGCTTACTTCGAAAACCCTCCGCTTGGGCGTGGCTTGACGTCAGGACGGCGTAGACTACAATGATGGATAGCTCGACCCTTCATCGGCGCCTTCAACCGACTAGCGGTCTCGACGAGGCTGTCCGCTGGCCGCCGCCGCGGAACCGTCGGAGGCCCGAAGCGACCAATGGAGACCAGCGGTGAACTGGAGCGGGGCGCGGACCTGTTGAGACCAGTCGGGATTAAGGCCTGAACTCGCGCGGAGCCAGTAAGGAGACGACCCACATGATTACGCCTCTGCAGCTGGAGATGGGCCTGTCCCCGGCGCACGCCAACCGCTACCTCTTCTCCGACCACTACCTGGAGCACATCCTCCCCCATGATCCGCGCTGGGCCGAGGCCCTGCCGGAGGCCCGGGCCTTCCTCGTCTGGCTGCAGGATCTCCATGCCGCCGAGCGGGACCAGCTTCCCGAGTACAACGAAAGGGCGCTGGAGGAGCACTGGTTCCGCCCGATCCTCCGGCGCCTGGGTCACGTCTTCGCCCCCGAACCGACCGTGCCCGGGTTGGAGGCCCATGCCAAGCGGCCTGACTACGTCTTCTTCCCCGACCAGGAGACCCGCCGCGAGGCCGCCCACCTGCAGAACCAGGCGGAGTACGCCGACGCGGCCCTGGCCGTGGGGGAGGTCAAGCGCTGGCGGACACCCCTGGGGAAGAAGCGGAAGGCCGGGGGCCCCCGCTTCGAGGATCGCAATCCGAGTTGGCAGGTCGACTACTATCTGCGCGCCACCGGCCTCGACTGGGCCATCCTGACCAACGGACCGCTGTGGCGCCTAATCCACCGGGAATCCAGCCACCGCCTACAGATCTACTACGAGGTGGATCTGCTCCAGCTGCTCACCGAGGGCGATCCGGGCAGGCTGCGCTACTTCACCCTCTTCTTCCGCCAGGCCGCCTTCCAGCCCGATGCCGGCGGCCGCATATTTCTCGATGACGCGCTGGCCGCCAGCAACCAGTACGCCGTCGAGCTGGAGGAGGACCTGGAGGAAAATGTCTACCGGGCTCTTGAGCGTCTGATGCAGGGGTTCCTCGACCTGCCGACCAACCAGCTCGGGCCCGCTGACCTGCGGGCCATCTACGACAACAGCCTCTACCTCCTCTACCGCCTCCTCTTCATCCTCTACGGCGAGAGTCGCGGCCTGCTGCCGCTGGACAACGACCAGTACCGCACCCACTACAGCCTGACCAGCATCAAGCAGGAGATCGCCGAGCTCCAAGTTGCCCCGGCGCCCCGGACGACGAAATACTGGGGCCATCTGCACAACCTCTTCCACATCATCGGCGGCGACGACGCCACGCTGAATCGCACCCTTGGCGTCCCCCGCTACAACGGCGGTCTCTTCGATCCTGCCCAGCACCGCTTCCTGGAGGAGAAGCGCGTCGGCGACGGCGCGCTGGTGGAGGCCATCGATCTGGTCAGCCGCCGGGCCACCGAAACGGCCGCTGGGAGGCCAGCGAGGGAGTTCGCCGACTACCGCACCCTGGGCGTCCGCCACCTGGGGTCGATCTACGAGGGGCTGCTCGAGTACCAGCCCCGCGTTGCCGGCGAGCCCCTGGTTGCCATCCGCCAGGGCGGTGACGAGCGCTGGGTCCCCGCCGACCAGGTGCCGGAGGGTGCCCGCGCCATCGAGCGGCGGGCCCCCGGACAGGTCTATCTGGAGACCGATCGGGGCGAGCGGAAGGCCACGGGATCCTACTACACGCCGCGCTACATCGTCGAGTACATTGTCGACCACACGCTCGGGCCCCTGGCGGAGGAGGCTGTCGAGCGGGTCAAGGAGCGCGCGCAGCAGGCGACCACCCGGGCCGCCCGCAGGCAGGCCGAACAGTCGCTCATCGATGAGATCCTCGATCTGAAAGTCCTCGACCCCGCCATGGGCAGCGGCCACTTCCTCGTCGAGGCGACGGAGTTCTTGGCCCTGGCCCTGGCCACCGATCCCTACGTAGAGACCGTCGACACCGCCGAGGAGGACCTCACCTACTGGAAGCGGCGGGTGGTGGAGCGCTGCATCTACGGCGTCGACAAGAATCCCCTGGCGGTGGAGTTGGCGAAGCTGAGCCTCTGGCTGGCCACCGTGGCCGCCGACCGGCCCCTCAGCTTCCTCGACCACCATCTCAAGGGCGGCGACTCCCTCATCGGCGCCCGGGTGGAGGACCTCGGCTGGCCGCCGCCCCCGGCGCTCACCAAAAAGGCGCAGCAGCAGGTCGAGGAGCAGAAGGCCGGCCAGATCAACATGTTCGAGCATGTCCTCAGCCAGATGCTGCCCACGGTGATGGGCCGCATCCTGGAGATCACCCAGGAGGAGAGTCGCGACTACGACACCGTCCGCGCCAAGGAGGTTGCCGACCGGGCCGTGCGGGAGCTGAAGGAGCCCTTCGAGACCGTGGCGGACCTGTGGGTCAGCGGGTACTTCGGCAACGAGTTCGCCCGGGGCGACTACGACGAGGCTCTGGGCGTCATCGGTCAGCGCGAAACCCTGCTGGCCCTGGAGCCCGTGGCGCGGGCGCGGGAGATCGCCGACGAACGGCACTTCTTCCACTGGGAGCTGGCCTTCCCCGAGGTCTTCTACGA
>SKQX01000196.1 GCA_007118795.1 Thermoflexales bacterium
CAACTCCATACGCATGCCGGGGCCACTGAACGACAACCCCCTGACCCTGTTCCTGAGCCAGGCTCGCACGCTGACGGGCAACATCGCCGTCGAGATCACCTATGCCACCGGTCTGCACGAATCCGCCCTGTTCGCCACTGGGGTGGTGTTGTTCGTCCTGATTGTGCTGGTCAACGGCGCGGCCCGGGCGTTGATTCAAAGAGGAATTCAGTGAGCCAGGAAGCCGCTACGTCGAAGAGCTTGAGGGCGAAGAAGGTGACACTAGCCCGCTTGATGAGGTTGGCCACCTCTGGCGAGCACGAGATGTCGTCGGCTAAGGCCAGCTTCGTCCGTCGTCATCTTATGCAGCACTTGGCCTTCGCGCTGCTCTGGCTGTCGGGACTGGCTGCCGTCGGCATCCTCCTGGCCGTAATTGGGTACGTGGTGGTGCAAGGCGCCCAGGTCATCGACTGGGAGTTCCTGACCACGCCGCCGGCCGGGGGGTTGGCCTCCTCCGACGTGGGGGGGATGTCGACCACGGTCATATCGACGGCCTACCTGGTGTTCTGGACGATCGTCATCGCCGGCCCTCTGGGGGTGCTGGCTGCCATCTACCTGGTCGAGTACGCCGAGGAGATGGAGGGCAGCCGGGGGTTGATCCCGGCGCTGGTGGGCGTCGTTCGCTTCGCCGTGGAGATCCTGGCCGGGGTGCCCTCCATCGTCTTTGGCCTGTTCGGGTACGCCCTATTCGTCTCGGCGCGGGCGCTGGGCTGGAGTTTCTCCATGCGATCCGCCGCCGTCACCGGCGCGTGTCTGGTGTTGCCCGTGATCATCCGCGCCAGTGAGGAGGCGATCCGCTGTGTGCCCCGCTCGCACCGCGAGGCGAGTCTGGCTCTGGGCGCGACGCAATGGCAGACGGTCTGGAAGGTGGTGCTCCCGTCAGCTGCGCCCGGCGTGGTGACGGGTATCGTCCTCAGCGTGGGGCGGGTGGTGAGCGAGACGGCGGTCTTCTTCGTCACCCTCGGCGGCACTGTGCGCGCTCCGGACCACCTGTTCGATCTCGCCTCGCCGGGACGCTCTATGGCGTTGCACGTTTACTATCTGGCGATGGAGACGCGGGCCTTCGACAAGGCCATGGGAACCAGTGCGGTGTTGATTCTGATCATCATTCTGATCAACCTTTCGATCAACGTGATCTCGCAACGCATGACAGGCCGATTGGGAGGAGCGTAGATGGAGTTTACGGACGTGAAGCTTGAGACGCGAGGCTACAGCCTCTACTACGGGGATTTCCAGGCGCTTCGGGATGTCGACATCCAGATCCCGCGTAACCGCGTCACGGCGGTCATCGGTCCGTCCGGCTGTGGTAAGAGCACGTTCCTGCGCACATTTAACCGCATGAACGATCTCATCTCCGGGGTTACCGTTGAGGGTGGTGTGTACATCGAGGGTCAGGATGTCTTCAGGATGGACCCCGTGGAGCTGCGCCACAGTGTGGGCATGGTCTTCCAGCGGCCGAACCCCTTTCCCAAGTCGATCTTCGACAACGTCGCCTACGGTCCTCGTGCTCACGGGGTGCGCAACCGGGCCAGGTTGGCCGAGAGTGTGGAACGGAGTCTGCAGGCTGCTGCGCTGTGGGCCGAGGTCAAGGACGACCTGACGAAATCGGCCCTGGAGCTGTCCGGGGGCCAGCAGCAGCGTCTGTGTATCGCCCGCGCCCTGGCGGTGGAGCCGGACGTGATCCTTATGGACGAACCCGCTTCAGCCCTCGACCCGGTGGCTACCCTCAAGATCGAGGAGTTGATCCGGGAGCTCAGCAAGAGCTACACGATTGTCATCGTCACGCACAACATGCAGCAGGCGGCGCGGGTCTCCGACTACACGGCCTTCCTCATGATGGATGAGGAGGACCGTGCCGGCTACCTGGTGGAGTACGGGCCCACGGACCGCATTTTCACGAATCCTGAGCACGAGATCACGGAGCGGTATATCACCGGTAGGTTCGGGTGAGTCGAAGAGGGTGAAAGCAGGCGTGTCAGTGAAGAAACCCCGCGTCCTGTTTCTATGTGGCGAGAACCGGGCGCGCAGCCAGATGGCGGAGGCGTTCCTGAGGCACCACGCAGGGGATCAGTTCGAGGTCTACAGTGCCGGCTTCGATCCCAGTCCTATCCACCCCCGAGTCTACCAGGTCATGGCGGAGGTTGGCCTGGACTTGAAAGGTCACTATCCCAAGGGTCTCGATGTCTTCTTCAACAAGGTCTACTTCGGCATACTCATCACCCTCTGCCAGAGGGCCGAGGAGAAGTGTCCCATCTTTCCCGGCCTCGGAGAGCGGTACTACTGGCCAATCGAGGATCCTGTGAGGCCGGGGGACCCGGATGGTGAGGGGATAGAGCCTTTTCGCAGGGCTCGTGACGAGATTGAGCGACATATCCTGCGCTGGCTGGAGGATCGCAAGAGTAGGGAGGGACTGGATGGATGATAGGAAGGTGCTGTTTCTATGCACGGGAAACTCCTGCCGCAGTCAGATGGCAGAGGGATTGGTGAACCACTTTCTGGGAGACCAGTGGCGGGCATTCTCCGCGGGGACGAAGCCGTCTGGGTACGTGCATCCCCTGGCTATCGAGGCTATGGCCGAGCTGGATATCGACATCTCCCGTCAGCGCTCGAAATCGCTCGATGAGTTTCGGGATGTCGATCTGGACATCGTGATCACCGTCTGCAGCGGTGCGGCCGAGGACTGTCCGGTGTGGCTCGGCGCGAGCGAGGTTCGCCACATGGGCTATCCCGACCCCGCCGAGGCGACCGGTACAAGAGGGGAGCGGCTGGAGGTGTTCCGTCGGGTGCGGGATGGCCTGCGCTGCGACGTGCTACGCTACCTGAAAGCTCGCACCGAAGGCCAAAGGAGATAGGCGTGGGGCTCCGTGAGCGTTTCGACCGCGAACTGGAGCGGCTGAAGGACGCAATATTGGTCCTGGGGAGTCACGTCGAGGAAGCGATTGCGGCAGCGGTGACTGCTCTCAGGGAGAGAGACAGCGAGGGTTCGCGACGCGTCATCGCCCAGGATCGAGTGATAAACGAGAGTCGCTTTGAGATTGAGGCGGACGCGCTGACCTTGATCGCGACGCAGCAGCCCATGGCGCGCGACCTGCGCGTCATCGCAGCTGTCCTGGATATCGCGTCGGAGCTGGAGCGGATGGGGGATTATGCCAAGGGCATTGCCCGGATCACCCTTATGCTGGACGGTCGGCCCTTCGGCGCTCCCCTGGTCGAGCTGGCCGGGATGGCGTCGATTACGAGAGATATGCTTCACGAGTCGTTGGATGCCTTTGCCCGCGGGGACGCAGTCTTGGCCCACGCTGTCCCCAAGAGGGACGATGAGGTGGATGCGCTCTACAACCAGATCTATCGGGAGCTGATCGACGCAATCGTGGCGGATCCGAGCCGTATCGATCGGGCGAATCATCTGCTATGGGCGGCTCACAACCTGGAGCGGGCAGCGGATCGAGTCACCAATATCTGCGAGCGCGTCATCTTCTCCGTCACTGGCGAGATGATCGAGATGGACGCGGAGGGGACCCGCCTGGTGTCAGCGGCTGACGACGGGTGGCTGGCTCAGGCGTTCTGGTCCTAAGGGTGTCAGGGGCGCGGCTCGCCCACCCCGCTGCCACCACCTGTTGGGATACGACTACCGGCGTTATACTCGAGATGCAACGGATTGCCCGAACGTCGGCCGCCTGGAGTTTGATCTCCCAGCGGGACGGCTCTCGTCCTTTCTCCTCTCCGGGTGGCTTACGGAAACCATCGCCGTAGCTCCTCCCTGCTGACGGACCGTCCAACCCGCCGGTCACCTCTGGGGTCGCGTTCCGGGCGACCGCCATGACTTGACAGTCGCGCCTCCCCATGCTACAAACTATCTCCAGGTGTGATACTACTGCCCTGCATAAGCCAGACTCATGAGTCATCGAACAACCATCTGTGAGCACAGTGCTTCAGTTGAACCGGGACGCCGGCGCTTGGTGGCCGGTTTCTTTGTGCTAGTCCTGGCTGCACTCCTCATCGGATGCGCGCGCCCCCCTACGGATGTCCCGGTCACACCCGAGGCGGCCGTCACGATTGAGAATAAGGGCTCCGACACGATGGTCAACCTGGCTCTGGCCTGGGCCGAGGCTTACATGACGCTCCGTCCGGAGGTGCGCATCTCGGTCACCGGTGGCGGATCCGGGACGGGTATCGCGTCGTTGATCAACGGCACCGTAGATATCGTGAACGCCTCAAGGGGCATCGAGCCGGTGGAGATTGAAGCCGCCGAGATGAGGGGCATCTCGCCGGTGGAGTTCACCGTGGCTAGGGATGCGATAGCCGTGATCGTTCACCGGGACAATCCGGTGGATCATCTGACGTTCCAGCAGATATCCGACATCTACACCGGCAGAATCAGAAATTGGGCGGAGGTCGGAGGGGAGAGACGGCCCATTGTCCTGCTCTCTCGCGAGGCGAACTCGGGAACCTATGTCTATTTCCTGGAGACCGTGATACGGATGGGTGATGAACAGAGTGACTTGCTCTTCTCCCCGGATGCGCTGTTGATGCCTTCGAGCGAGGGTATCACGGCGGAGGTGAGCGAGAATCCTAACGCCATCGGGTACGAGGGGCTCGGCTACGTGACGCCAGGAGAGAAGCTCGTGGCTGTGGCCCGACACGCGGAAGGCCCTTTTGTGCTGCCGTCCGAGGCGACAGTCGTCGACGGGAGCTATCCCATCGCGCGGCCGCTCTTCGCATACACCGCTGGAGAGCCTACGGGGCTTATCGCTGCCTACCTGGAGTGGATGGTAGACGAGGGGCAGGGGATCGTGTCAGACCTCGGCTTCGTACCTATCCGATGAGGCCGGGATCTCGTCGCTTCTTGTGGAGCATGGTGATCCGTACTTTGAGATCTGGAGGGCGCATCTGCTAGAGCATAAGGGTCTAGAGACCTACCGGGCTGACTGGACGGAGTTCGCGGTTGAGATCATCATCCGTGTGTTGGGTTTCTCCGCAATCGGATTTGTCACGCTCATCTTTGTGTTCCTGCTGGGAGAGGGCGTGCCCGCCTTCTTCGAGGTGCCTCTCGGCAATCTGTTTGGCGTCCGTTGGTATCCCAGCTTTGGTCTGTTTGGCACGCTCCCGCTCATTCTGGGTTCTCTGTTGGTCACGGTGACCGCCATCGCTCTAGCGCTGCCGCTGGGGGTGGCGACGGCTGTCTTCGTGCGGGAGGTGGTGCCGGATTGGGCCCGGGAGATTCTCAAGCCCATCATTGAGGTGCTGGCTGGCATCCCGTCGGTCGTCTTGGGCTTCTTCGGGATGACCATCATAGCGCCCTTCGTGAGGGAGATCTTGGGAGCCCCTACCGGCTTGACGGCCTTCACTGGCGCGCTGATCCTGGCTTATATGGCGCTTCCGACGATCATCAGCGTGGCGGAGGATGCTCTGGACACGGTGCCCAAGTCCTACCGGGACGGCGCCCG
>SKQX01000185.1 GCA_007118795.1 Thermoflexales bacterium
GGCCGACGCAAGCGCTCAGCGTGGGAGAGCAGCAGCGGAGCGTGCTGGCCGCGACCCTCGGCCTGCACCCGGACCTGCTGGTGCTGGATGAGCCCACTATCGGCCAGGACCGGCGCCATCTGAGAGAGCTCATGGACCTGGTCGATGAGCTGAACCGGGAGGGGCAGACCGTGCTGTTGATCACTCACGATCATCAGCTTGTGGGCGAGTTCGCCGGCCGGGTGTGGGAGATGACGGGAGGGGTCGTGCGAGAGGCTCGCTTGCCGCTGAGCGCGACCTGACCGACGACCCTGAAGCTTCGGGCGGGACCGGACCTGGGGCCTGGAGGTACAAAGGGAAGCCCCCGGCGGTTAACAGTACGCTCGGGCTATCCACTATTAGGAGGGCTGGATGCGGGACGACCGGCGTTATCAGCTACGGGACTGGGTTATGATAGGGTTGTTCGGCGCCCTGTGGGGTGTCGTTGAGACCACGCTGGGCAGCTACTTGAACGTGGTATTCCCGGCATTCACGAATACGTTCTTCAAGGGTTTGATCCTCGGGAGCATCGGGGTCGGTGTGGCGCTCACGGGACGCTACTTCGTGCGCAAGCGAGGTTCCCTGGTGTTGATCGCAGTGATCACAGCCCTGCTCAAGCTGCTGAGCCCGGCCGGGGCGAGGATCGGCCCCGTTGTGGCCATTCTCTTGCAGGGAGCGCTGATGGAGGTGGCCTTGTTGCTCTCGAGAGAGCCTGGAGCCTGGGTGTATGCCCTCGGTGGCGCGCTGGCTGTGGCCTGGAACCTCCCGCATCGGTTCCTGATGATGGCGGTGCTATACGGTCGGAGCGTCCCGGAGGTCTACCAGATGATGGTGCGGGACGGCAGTGAGATGCTTGGATTCGATCCGTCCTTCGCGCTGGGCATTATCGCTGTGTTGTTGGTGGTCCGTCTTATCGCGGGAGGGTTGGCGGGATGGAGCGCTTGGAGGCTGGGCGCCGCGGTGGCGCGTCGGCTCGGGCGGCGTACCCCGGTTGCCGCTCGGTGAAGCCTTTCAGCGCGTGGGGCTATCTGCTCTTCACGCTTTGGGGCGTGCTGCTGGGCCTGATCACCGGCGGATGGTGGCTGGCCGTGGTGGCCATCTGCGAAGTCGGATTCGGCGTTCTTTACAGCCGTGAGGGGCTGCGGCCGCTGCGTCGGTTCCATTTCTGGCTCTTCATCGGGACGGGGCTCGCGCTGGGCCCCTTCCTGGCTCGCGGGACCGGGGAGACGCTGGGCCCGCTGTCGCTGGGATGGACGGGATTTCTGACCGGCCTCGAGATGGCCGGTCGAGCCTTCACCCTTACCCTGGCTTTCACGTTGGGGCTTTCGGCCCTCTCCCTCTCCGACCTGATGGCCGTGTTCGATCGGGCGGGGATGAGGGGGCTCGGGTTCTCCCTCGGGGTAGCGATGAACCTATTGAGCACCCTGCAGGAGATGGTCACGCTCACGTTCGATACCATACGGCTCCGCGGCGGGTTTCGTAGGCCCTTGGTGGGGCTGCGACTGTTTCTGGTCACCCTCGTGAGTAACACCCTCCGATATGGGGATCAGATCGTCGACGCCGCCACCGTCCGTGCCTTCGATCCCAATGCCGGGGGTTCGGTGGGCATCTACGCCGCCAGCCGGTGGCGGCGGGCGGATACGGAACTCTCGGCTGTTCTCCTGGTCGTCTCTCTCGCTATTTTATTCGTCCGATAGCTTACCACCTCGCTCGGATCCACGCTGGATCTGCTCCCGTCGGATCCTATTTTGGGTCATATGGCACCTATGTGGCAGAAGGGGTGGCGATCAGGCTGGCCCGAGCGAGGGCACGTCGACGGCCCTGCTCCTTTGTCAAACGCCCGCTTTCGTTTATAATCTGGACCCGCTGGCCTGAGAAAACACATCGGGCTGGCAATCCTGCCGCAACCCCGCCAGATCGGGGTGCGTAGAATCCGAGTGGTGACGTTCAGGAGGTTGTATGGGAAAAGATGGCAAGCGAGTCGGCAAGACACCCCCACCGAGATCGATGAGAAAGAAGTCGGGCAGCGATCGCTTGTGGTGGTGGCTTGGCGGTGCGGCCGCTGTGGTTCTGCTGGGGGCAGCTGTCATATGGATGGTTGCAGCATCCAATGGAGCACCGGTGTCCCCACCTCCTCCCGTGGAGGACGACCCTGTCGCGACTCCAGCGCCGACCGAGCCGGAAGAACCTAGTGACGCAGCCCCGGATACGATGCCCGAGAACACCTCTGACCGAAACGACATGTATGATGCGCCGCCGGAGACTGTGATCGATCCTGACAAAGACTATGTGGCTACCATCGTGACGGAGAAAGGCGATATCGTGGTCGAGCTCGACGCGGCAGCAGCCCCTGAAACGGTGAACAACTTCGTCTTCCTGGCCGAATCCGGATTCTACGATGGGCTGACGTTTCATCGGGTGGAGCCAGGGTTCGTGATCCAGGGCGGCGACCCTCTGGGCACCGGTGCGGGCGGACCCGGATATACCATCCCGGCGGAGATTGAGCTGTCGCACGAGAAGGGCGCCATCGCCATGGCCCGCAGGGCCGATCAGGTGAACCCGGAGCGGGCCTCCAGTGGCAGCCAGTTCTACATCACGCTGGAGCCCACGCCGTTCCTGGACGGGGCCTACACGGTCTTTGGTGAGGTGGTGGATGGCACCGGCGTCGTCGACTCCATCGCCGTCGGTGATCTGATCGAGTCGATCGTGATCCACGAGCAGTAAGATTCTGCCCTGACGGGCGTCGGTTTGTGGAGCAATCCTTGGCATCGATCGAAGTCCCTCCAGACTGGGAGAACCTGACGTTCTCTGCGATGGCGGGGGTCATTCTCGTCATCGGTGCGCCGGATACAGGGAAGACGACCTTCGCCCGCTACCTCTATGGGCAGTTGATGGAACACCATCAACAGGTCGGCTTCCTCGATGGCGACATGGGCCAGGCCACCCTCGGTCCTCCGACGACGATGACGCTGGCTATGGCGAGGACTCCCAGCGAGAGCTGGCCTCCACAGGGGCATCGCTTTCGCACCTTCGTCGGAAACATCTCGCCGCGAGGCCATATGCTACCCACCGTGGTCGGGGCCCACAAGCTCGTGCAGCGGGGAAGCGAGAAAGGGGCCACAGCCATCATTTACGACACCACCGGCCTGGTAGCCGCGGAGCATGGGGGTGGGGCGCTCAAGAGGGCGCTGGTCGATCTGTTACAACCCGATGTCGTCATTGGGCTGCAGCGGGGGAGTGAGTTGGAGCACCTCCTGGTCCCTCTCCGGTGCAGCAGGTGCACCCGGGCCGTGGATCGATCGGTGTCCGGGGCGGTTCAGCGGCGCGACGTGGCGGCGCGCCGCGCGCATCGGGCCGAGCAGTTTCGACACGCCTTCGAAGGGAGCCGGCGGATGGAGATCGATTGGAGCGGCCGCGCCGTGATCCCGGGGCCCTCCTTCGCTCATCATCAGCTGGTAGCTCTGGAGGATGCCCGGGGCTTCGTGCTCGGACTCGCGATCGTGACAGGTCGGGACTCGGGGCGTCAGACTGTCGAGCTGCATACCCCGGTGGCCAGCCTCGACGGGGTGGATACCGTTCACCTGGGTGACGTCACCCTGGATCCTGAGACGTTCCGCGATGAGCCCCTCTAGTCCCACAACCGCATTTGTCATTCCGAGGAGCGCCAGCGACGAGGAATCTCGGTCACTCTGACCAACAACAATTCGCGCGTGAGCGCTCCTGGGCCGGCCAGGAAGCTGTCATGGTCGATGTGCGGTTGTAGGACTAGTCTCGGGCGTCGAAGGCGAACCGCGCGGGCCGCATCTCTGCCGCCAACACGGGTGCCCTTCGGGTCGTTGCGGCGCGCTAACAGCCGCAGGCGCGGGCGATGCGCGGCAGCACCGTCGCGACATCGCCGTGGATAACCACCTCAGCTGCTGAGTCCACGTAGGTCGACCCCAGGTTGACCACGATCAGGCGCCCGCCCTGCCTGTGGATCCTCATCGGAAGCTGCGAGACCGGTGCTACCTCCAGCGATGAGCCGGCGACGATCATGACATCGGCCACTGCTACGTGGGCGCGAGCGGCGTTGATGACGTCGACGGGCAGCTGCTCCCCGAAGAGGATGACATCGGGCTTCATGGCCCCCTGGCACTCCGGACAGCGCGGCATCCGCCGGTCCCTGAGAAACCGACACAGCAGGGCTCCCGAGGCTCGCACGCCATAGCACTCGATGCAGGTAGCCGTCCGCAGGTGTCCGTGGACCTCAAGGACCTGAACGGAGCCGGCTGCTTGGTGAAGGTTGTCAATATTCTGCGTGATAACGGCTTTGAGGCGTCCCGCGGCCTCCAGCTCAGCCAACGCCACGTGTCCGGGGTTGGGGCGGGCGTCCCGTAGCACCTCGGCCAGCGGGCGGATCCAGTCGTAGAATGCTTCCGGTCGACGCCGAAAGGCGAACAGCGAAGCGACCTCCAGCGGGTCGACGCGCTCCCAAAGTCCACTGCCGGGAGAGCGGAAGTCGGGTATGCCCGACGGTGTGCTGATGCCGGCGCCCGTCAGAGCGACGGCGTATCGCGCTTCTCGAAGGAGGCGAGCCGCCCGTGCGATGGAGTCTTCCATCGAATCTCCGACGACGTCTCTCGGTTCCGGATCCGTCATCGAGCTGATGGCTCCCCTGATGCGAGGCGATCCGGTGGCTGTCCGGCCGCCACGCGGTGTGCCCAGCGAGTGGTCTCGGGGAGTCGGTACCGGCTGGCACATCTGAGAACCACTGATACGGTGGACTCGAGATCGACGCGATGACCGACGGAGACAAAGACCGGCTTGACCTTCTCTCGGGTACGCACCACCGCCCCGATGACCTCGTCCCGGTGGGCCATGAGCGTCCAGCTCCCCTTTGTTGGGTCCGGTGCAGAGTAGTCGCCGCACAGACAAGACTTGGCACAGCCCACGGCAGGATGGGCGAGAAGGACCCCCAGATGCGTAGCCAGTCCCATGCGGCGCGGATGGGCGAGCCCGTGGGCGTCGAAGATCAGGGCGTCGGGGGCCTCCATCAGCTTCTCCAGTGCGTCCAGGACCACCGGACCTTCCCGAAACGCGAGAAGTCCCGGGATGTAGGGAAAGGTAGCCGGTCGCCGGGCGCTGACCGCCTGGACCCGGTTGAGGTCCGGCCACGACAGCAAGACCACGGCGGCGTACGCATGTCCATTACGCACGCTCACGTCGATGCCGCCGACGATCTCGGGTTCGGTCTCCAGGGGCCCCACGATGACGCGGGAGCGAAGGTCATTCTGCATCTCGACCGCGCGCGTGGGTGTCACATCCCAAGGATGGCTGATGACCGGCTTTAGGCCCACGGTGCCTCCGCCAGGGTCTTCCGGATTGGGAAAATGGTCATTCCTGGCATCCTGGACGCTGTCCCATCCTTCGTGATTGTGCGTCGCCCCGACTGGAGTGCCCGAGACGCCAAGCTAGGATCTCGACA
>SKQX01000248.1 GCA_007118795.1 Thermoflexales bacterium
CGTACCAACCAGAGGGGTTCAACGTGGGCGCCAACATCGGTGCAGCTGCTGGAGCCGGTGTTGAGGATCACCTCCACGTCCACATCGTGCCCCGGTGGGCTGGCGACACCAACTACATGACCACCGTTGGCAAGACACGCACCATCCCGGAGTGGATCGAAGAAACCTACAACCAGTTGCGGCCGCTCTTCGACCAGAGGGATGAGCACTAAGTCCGGTGGTCAGGATCGGGACAGAAGTCCAAGGTGCTGTCCCCCAAGACGGCCCGCGTCAAGAGAGACAGGCAAAAAGGGAGAGGATCAGCATGTCGAACGCAACGGACAAGAAGCCGCACGACGCTGTTATCGTATCCGCCGTCCGCACACCGATCGGGAAGTTCCAGGGAACGCTGACACCTCTTTCAGCTTCCGATCTGGGATCGGTAGCCGTTCGCGCCGCCGTTGAGAGGGCCGGCATCGATGGGGCCACGGTCGAAGAGGTACTGATGGGAAACGTGGTCCAGGCCGGTCAGGGACAGGCTCCCGCGCGACAGGCGGGCATTAAGGCGGGGATCCCGCCCTCCGTCGGCGCCACGACGATCAACAAGGTCTGCGGATCCGGCCTCAAGGGCGTGATGCTGGCTGCTGCGATGATCGCCGCTGGCGACGGGGATGTCTTCATCGCCGGGGGGATGGAGAGCATGAACAACTGTCCCTATCTGCTGAAGGATGCCCGTTTCGGATATCGGCTCGGGGACGGCACGTTGGCCGACGGCATGGTCCTCGATGGCCTGTGGTGCGCCTTCGAGGATCATCACATGGGAAACTCCGCCGAGTGGATCGCGCGAGAATATGAGCTGACGCGGGAAGAGCTGGATCGGTTCGCCTACCGCAGCCACGTGAAGGCAATCGAGGCTATCGATCAAGGCCGCTTCGTCGATGAGATTGTGCCGGTTGAGATTCCGCAGCGGAGGGGCGATCCCATCGTGTTCGACACGGACGAGTGTCCTCGCCGAGATACCTCTCTCGAGGCGCTGGCCCGCTTGAGGCCTGTCTTCTCCCGCGAGGGAATCGTGACCGCGGGCAACTCGCCCGGTATCACCGATGGAGCCGCTGCTACCGTCGTTATGCGCCGGAACAAGGCCGAAAAACTAGGAATCGAACCTCTGGCGCGGATCAGCGCCTACGCCCAGGCCGCGGTCGAGCCCCTCAAGCTCTTCACCGCCCCCGTCTACGCTGTGCGAAATCTGATGGAGCGGACGGACACCACGATCGATGACTACGAACTTTTTGAGGTCAACGAGGCATTTGCTGCTCAGATGGTGGCGGACATTCGCGAGCTGGGCTTGCCGGAGGAGAAGGTCAACGTGAACGGCGGGGCCATCGCCCTGGGTCATCCTATCGGATGTTCGGGGACCCGGGTTCTTGTCACGCTGATCTACGCACTACGGCAGCGGGGCCTTCGGCGCGGCCTCACCGCTCTCTGTCTCGGCGGGGGTGGCGCCGTGGCGATGGCTGTAGAGTTGGAGTGAGGAGGACTCCCAATGGATATCGAACGAATCAGCGTGATCGGTGCTGGCACGATGGGCCACGGCATTGCCCAGGTCTGTGCCATATCAGGCTATGAGGTTATACTGATCGACATCGACTCCGACCAGTTGGCTAAAGGGCTCCAGGCAATCGAACGATCCGTGGAGAAGCTCCATAGCAAGGGGCGCCTCAGCGACGACCAACGGCAGGCCGGACTGGGTAACGTCAGCACCTCCACGGAGCTGGAGGCCGCTGCCGGCGCCGACTTCGTCGTGGAGGCGGTAGTAGAGGATCTCGCGGTGAAGACGGGGATATTCACGCAGCTCGACGAACTAACGCGCCCCGATGTCATCCTGGCCAGCAACACTTCGTCGATCTCCCTCACCGAGCTCGCAGCGGCCACGGACCGCCCCACTCAGGTCGTGGGGATGCATTTCATGAACCCCGTGCCCCTGATGAAGCTTGTGGAGATCATCCGGGGTCTCGATACGTCCGACGAGACGGTGCAGGTCACGGTGGGGCTGGCGGAAGACCTGGGAAAGACTCCGGTAGAGGCGGAGGACTATCCGGGCTTCATATCCAATCGCATTCTCTGTCCTATGCTCAACGAGGCCATCTACGCACTTATGGAGGGCGTCGGTACCAAGGAGGCCATCGACACGGTGATGAAACTGGGGATGAACCATCCTATGGGGCCGCTGGAGTTGGCGGATCTCATCGGCCTCGATATCCTGTTGAGCGTGATGGAAGTCCTCCAGGAAGGATTGGGCGACGACAAGTACCGGCCGTGCCCTCTTTTGAAGCGTATGGTTGCCGCGGGGCATCTGGGGCGCAAGACGGGCAGGGGGTTCTACGACTACGGATCATCGTGAGAGGACCGTACCTGCCAGGCGCGTGCCTGGCATCAAGGGTTTGTGTATCCTAGTGGCGATCACAGCCCAGTCTGGCATGGAGCGGGAGGAGTTTAGGATACCGCCTTCGTTCCGGGAGAGTGAGCGGTCGTTCTCCGGTCTTCGCACGCCGATTCGGGCTTCACAGCTTCTCGGGTTTTCCCGTGCTGCCCTTAAGGGCTACGGGCGATATAGAGGGCGACTCGGCAGCGATCCATCCAGGTTCTGCTTAGTGTTGAGGTTCCGCGTGAAGCATCTGACCACACGAGTGAGGAAGAAGACTTGTTCAGAAAAACATCGCTGGTTCTGTTGCTGGCTGCCGTCCTCAGTCTGGTAGGCTGTGGTCAAGTGACTGATTCGGAGGAAGGCTGGAAGATCGGGATCATGTCCAGTACCGTGGTGCAGAACGAAGAAGAGTTCCGCATGGCGCAGGAGATGCAGCGGCGTTATGGCGCCGAGCGCATCCTGCACACGACTCATCCCGACCGCTTTGTCCAAGAGCAAGAAACCACCATCATCAACATGCTGGAGATGGCCTCAGATCCGGCCGTGAGGGCTATCATCATGGTTCAGGCGGTTCCCGGTGCCGCGGCGGCCGTCGACAAGGTGCGGAAGATCCACCCGGACATGTTGATCATATTGGGGTCGCCTCAAGAGGACCCGGAGCTCATTGCTGAGAAGGGAGACATCGTACTTAACATCGATGATGTGGGTCGTGGGTATCAGATCGCCGAGCACGCCCACGCTATGGGTGCCGAAGTGGTGGTCCACTACTCTTTCCCAAGACACATGTCGATCGAATTACTAGCACAGCGCCGGGCGCTGATTAAGCAGCGCGCTGAGGAGTTGGGTATGCTCTTTGTTGACGAAGAGGCTCCCGATCCCACAAGCGACGCCGGGGTGCCGGGCACGCAGCAGTTCATCATGGAGGACGTGCCACGTAAGATCGAGCAGTACGGTCCGCAGACGGCCGTGTTCGGCACGAACTGCGCCATGATGGAACCGCTGATCCGTCAGGCCGTGGACTACGGCGGCCTCTTTCCGGTGCAGTGCTGCCCGTCGCCATACCACGGATTTCCGACCGCCCTAGGGATCGAGGTCCCCGACGAGCACAAGGGGGACGTCCCGTGGATACTGAGGGCCATTGATGCCAAGATTACTCAGAACAACGCCCAGGGACGTGCTGGCACTTGGCCCGTCCCGGTCAACATGATGTATATCGAGGCCGGCGTCGAGTACGCCATCGGCTGGATCAACGGCGACATAACGGAGCGAGTCGACAAGGCGGCCCTGGTATCCATCATGGAGAAGATCACGGGTGGTGAGGTCACGCTGACTGAGCACGTTGGCACCGACAACTACTTCCTCTATCTCTCAGATCACATCATCTTCACGGGTGATCTCTAACTCGGCACCTCGAGGGTGACGAGCTAGGCAACGAGGGGTCTCCTGGAGGGGGGGCGGGGAAAGACTGGGAAGGTTCCGGAGGGTCAGCGCCATTGCCTGGAAGAGCGTCACAGAAGACCATCTGCGACCTAACGGGTGCTTCTCCAATCCTGGGCTGGTCCTGGCGCAGACGGCGATAAGTACTTGAGCCACAAAGATGGAAGACCACTCCCCCGTTCGTGTCGCCATAATACAGGCGGCCTCGGCGCTCTTCGATCGCGGCGCCAGCCTGCACAAGGCCGAGACCCTGATCCAGGAAGCTGGGTCTGGTGGAGCTCAGCTGCTCCTCTTCCCGGAGGCGTTCATCCCCTGCTATCCCCGAGGGCTGACTTTCGGCATGAAGGTGGGCAGCCGCAGCCCCGAGGGGCGCGCTCTCTGGCAGCGTTACTGGCAGAATAGCGTAGAGATTCCCAGTTCCACCACCGATGCTCTGGGCGAGGCCGCCGCGGCGGCTGGCGTCCACGTGGCCATCGGAGTCACGGAGCGAGACAGTTCATATGGCGGTGGGACGCTTTACTGCACACTGCTCTACCTGGGGCCGGACGGACAGGTGCTGGGCAAGCACCGGAAGCTCAAGCCGACTGGCGCCGAGCGCCTCATCTGGGGCGAGGGCGACGGCAGCACGCTGACTACACTCGACACCGAGCTTGGGACGATCGGCGGGCTGATCTGTTGGGAGAACTACATGCCCCTGGCGCGAGCAGCCATGTATGCCAAAGGGGTCGAGATCTACCTGGCCCCCACCGCCGATGCCCGGGACACCTGGCAGGCAACCCTGCGTCATATCGCCTGCGAGGGCCGCTGCTTCGTCCTCGGATGCAATCAATTTCTCACCAAGGACATGTACCCGGATGACCTACCGCTGCGTCGTGAGCTGCGGGAACAGGCCGAGGTCATATGTCGGGGTGGAAGTGCGGTTGTCTCGCCCTTCGGCCAAGTCCTGGCCGGCCCGCTCTACGGGGAGGAGGGTATCCTGTATGCCGACCTGGATCGGGATGAGCTGATCCGAAGTAAGGTGGATTTCGACGTCGTCGGTCACTATGCCCGACCGGACATCTTCGAGCTTCGTGTCGATGAGCGTCCAAGACCCCCTATCAAGACCACCTGAGTCTTTGTCAGATGCCACAGTCCGCCAGGAGGACGAACCAGACTAGAGTGACGCCGTGAACATCTGTGGCTGCCGAAAGCAGATGCCGCAACAAGCTGTATGTCGGTAACTACACCTGCCCTCTGTCAGTCGCTTCCATCTGGAAATACGTTCTTGTAGAGATCTATGCCATAGCTGGTCTGCAGCGGCTCGCCCTCGATCATCCTGAAGGTCCGTTCCCCGCCAGCCGTCCTTTCAGCCCGCAGGAACATGGCTCCTTCGTACCGTTTTCGTAGAGACCACGGGCGAACTCGTGAAGGTGTGTCACGAAGAAGGCTTTGATCCGCTGATCTACCAGGGCGCTCACGATCTGCCTTGCGATCTCTGAACCTTCCCTCTGGTTCGTCGCGGAGAAGGACTCGTTGAACAGGGTCAAGGCATCAGGAGCCATCCGATCGACAATGGCGCTCATACATCCAAGCTCCTCGTCCAGCTTGCCGCTCACCAGTGTACGGTCCTC
>SKQX01000278.1 GCA_007118795.1 Thermoflexales bacterium
ATCGAGAGTCTGGAGCTGGAGGACGTCAGCGAGGGGGAAGTCGTCCTAACCATGCGGCTCTCGGCACGCCCCGGCGCGAGCGGTCGGCCGGAAGCCGTTCTGGATGCTCTGGGAGTGGGAGACGCTTTCGCCCGCTACCATCGTACCATGGTGATTCTAGATAGGGCTTGATCGTCCTCGCCGTTGAGGTGACCGGCACTTCGGCCAAGACATCGGAGCACCGAATCCGACGCTTTCTTGAGCTGATTCGGGCCCTCACGCTGCGCTCCCAAGGGCCGCTCACTTTGGCCACAAGAGCACGATAAGTCCCCGGATTCTGGAGAACCCCGGTTGACAAGACCGATGAATTCGCTATAATACCTATTCGAGCGGCCGTGCCCTATGGCTCGGCCACCTTTTCTGTATAGGCATGGAGGAAGTATCGTGTACGCAGTCATGAAATCGGGGGCGCGGCAGTACCGCGCCAGTGTTGGAGATACCATTCGCGTCGAGAAGCTGCCCGTGGAGCCGGGCGAGCAGATTGAGCTGGACGAGGTCCTGCTGGTCGTCGATGAGGACGACGTCAAGATCGGTCGACCCGCCGTGGAAGGGGCCAAGGTACTGGCGACCGTGGTGGCTCAGGAGAAGGGCCCGAAGATCACGGTCTTCAAGTATCGGCCCAGCAAACGGTATAGGCGCCACGCAGGCCACCGGCAGCGCTACACTCGGCTGCGAGTCGATGAGATTATTGTGTAGGAGGAGTAGAGATGGCACATAAGAAGAGCAGCGGTGCTGCCCGTAACGGCCGAGAGAGCAACGCGAAATACCTGGGCGTCAAGAGATATGGCGGCCAGCAAGTGCGCGCGGGTCATATCCTCGTGCGGCAGCGCGGGACGCGCATCAAGCCGGGGCAAAACGTGGGGGTGGGTCGAGACCACACCCTGTTCGCCACCGCCGATGGCATGGTGACCTTTGAATCGACCCGCGGAGGGCGGAAGCGCGTGAGCGTCTACCCGGTCGAGGAGGTCGCGTGAAAGAGGACATTCACCCTGACTACTACCCAGAAGCCAAGGTGATGTGCGCCTGCGGCAACAACTGGACAGTGGGATCGACTCAGCCCGAGATCCGGACCGACGTGTGTTCGGATTGTCACCCCTTCTACACGGGCGAGCAGCGAATCGTCGACTCTGGCGGTCAGGTCGAACGCTTCCTGAAGAAACTTGAGCGTCGCAAGAGCCGGATGGCAGAGGTGGACCGTCGACGGGAACGAAGGACTTCTCCCGAATTGCCCATCGAGAAGCTGGATATGCGGACGCAGGCGAAGAACGTCTTGCAGGAAGCCGGCGTGGAGACAGTGGGCGACGTCCTGGCGATGCTGGAGGAGGGCGGGGGCGAAGCGCTGATGAACATCTCGGGATTCGGCATGAAGTCATTGGCGACGCTGAAAAAACAGCTGCGAGCTCGTGGGTTTGTCCTCCCGGGTGACGAAGCACCCGAGGAGGAGGATACGCTGCCGGCTGAAGAGATCGAAGCCGAGATGGCCGGGTAGTTGTAGGGAATGAGGCTTAGAAGGGGCAGATGACCATATCTGCCCCTCTTTTGTTTGGGTGACACCTGAGGATGTACAACAAACCGACCGGCGGATGGATCGAGCTTATCTGCGGCAGCATGTTCTCGGGGAAGACGGAGGAGCTGATTCGGCGCCTTCGCCGGGCCAAGATCGCGAAGCAACAGGTACAGGTCTTCAAGCCCATCATCGACACGCGCTATGCTGATGGTGAGGTGACGTCCCACAACGGCGTCCAGATCGACGCTCTCCCGGTGGGCAACCCCGCGCAGGTACGGAAGGTGCTGGCCCCGGAGACTACGGTGATCGCGATTGACGAGGCCCAATTCTTCGACGACGCTGTGATCGCGTTATGCGAGGAGCTGGCGGATCAAGGGTTGCGGGTCATCGTTGCCGGGCTGGACCTGGACTTCCGCGGAGAGCCCTTCGGCCCCGTGCCCTCCCTGATGGCGCGGGCGGAACAGGTGACCAAGCTTCAGGCCATCTGTGTCGAGTGTGGTGGCCCTGCGAGCCGCACGCAACGTTTGATTGAGGGAAGGCCAGCAGCCTACGATGATCCCGTGATCCTCGTAGGAGCCCGGGAGGTGTACGAGGCTCGGTGCCGAGGGTGTCACGAGGTGAGAGCAGCCAGAGGAACGGAAAAGCAAGGGTGACTGATGAGAGCATCGGGTGAGATCTCCGGAGCCATCGACGAGGTGTTGCTGGACGAGGGCACGATCGCAGGACGGGTTGGAAAAATGGCAAGGGAGATAAGCGAAGCTTACGCGAATGTCGAATATGGCGACGACGGTCTCGTGCTGATCGGCGTGCTCAAGGGCGCCTTCGTATTCCTGGCCGATCTGGCCCGCCGGTTGACGGTTCCTCACCACGTCGACTTCATCGCCCTTTCCAGCTACAACCGTGGTGAGACGAAGGGAGAGGTGCGGTTGATTATGGACTCGCGGATCAACGTGGCTGATCGTCACGTGCTGATCGTCGAGGACATCGTCGACACCGGGTACACCCTTGATTATCTCCGGCGCACCTTCACCGCCCGTGAACCGGCATCGCTGCGATCCTGCGTCTTCCTTAGCAAACCGGAACGGCGTCGAGTGGACGTCCCCATCGACTATCTCGGGTTTGAGATACCGGACGTGTGGGTCGTCGGATACGGCCTGGACTACGGCGATCGGTACCGCACCCTGCCGTATATCGGAGCGCTCAAGCGAGAGATATACGAGAATTGACCGGGGTCTGACCGGGAGGCGAGCGCGTGCCACTGGAACAGGACATCGATAGGATCTTGATCTCGGCGGACGAGATACAAGGGCGCATCCGAGATCTGGCCGGGAGCATCAACGATACGTACACGGATGAGGATCGACCGCTCCTCGTCTGTGTCCTGAAAGGCGCCTTCATGTTCCTGGCCGATCTGACACGCCATCTGGCGATGCGACACGAGGTAGACTTCATGGAGACCTCATCCTACGGTGCACGGACCGAGAGCAGCGGCGTGGTCCGCATTCTGC
Organism: Thermoflexales bacterium; assembly: GCA_007118795.1. Taxonomy (GTDB): domain Bacteria; phylum Chloroflexota; class Anaerolineae; order B4-G1; family B4-G1; genus SKLM01. Next base: position 3,055 of record SKQX01000278.1, read on the forward strand.
TCGACCTGGAGAGGAATATCCAGGCTCGGCACGTGCTCATTGTGGAGGACATCGTCGACTCGGGCCGCACCCTGGACTACGTGACGCGGAATCTGGAGACGCGAGAGCCTGCCAGCGTCCGCGTGTGCACCCTGCTGAATAAGCCCACCCGCCGCGTCATCGATGTGGACCTGGATTTCGTCGGCTTCGAGGTGCCCGACGAGTTTGTCGTAGGATACGGCCTCGACTTCGATGAGCAATACCGGAATCTTCCCTTCATCGGGGTGCTGAAAGAGGAGATCTACGTCGAATCGCAGGAGGGGGATGCGTGCTGATAGTGCGGAGGTACCGAGAAGTGCTTCCCCAGGGATCGCGACGGAGCCCCTCTGCTTAGATGCTGGTCGGGATCGACGCCAGCCGCGCCGTCACACACCGTCCCACAGGCACAGAGGTCTACTCCCAGCGGGTCATTGAAGAGCTGCTGACCCTCGACAGTCCACATCGCTTCCGCCTCTACTTGTGCACCGAACCGCCTGACCACCTCTTCCAAGACGCCGAGCTGCGGGTCATACCGTCTCCACGATTGTGGACCCACACGCGTCTCGCCTGGGAGATGGTACGACGACAACCCGATCTGCTTTTCGTGCCAGCTCACGTGATTCCCCCCGTTCATCCCCGCCTCAGCCTGGTCACCATCCACGATCTTGGCTATCTGCACTTCCCAAGGGCCCATCCCTGGCGCCAGCGGGTCTACCTGGACCTGTCCACACGCTGGAATGCCCGCGTGGCGACTCACATCCTGGCCGACTCTGAGGCTACGAGGTCCGATCTGGTCGCTATGTACGGCACCCCACCCCACAAGATCACGGTTTCCTACCCCGGCACCGACGAGAGTCTTTTACCGGTGACCGACCGTTCTGTTATCCAGGCCGCGAAGGACCGTTACCGCATCCCCGGCGATTACTTCCTATACATCGGCACCCTCCAGCCTCGGAAGAATCTGCGCCGGTTAGTGGACGCTTATGCCGAGCTTATCGGTCGCCTCTCCGAGACTAGCGTCCACCTCGTCCTGGCCGGCAAGCGCGGTTGGCTCTACGACGAGCTCTTCGCGCACGTGGAGGATCTAGGGCTGGATGGGCACATCCACTTTCCGGGCTACGTGGCCGAGGAGGACAAAGCGGCCCTGCTGAGCGGCGCTCTGGGGTTCGTCTTCCCTTCCCTCCACGAGGGTTTTGGCCTTCCAGTTCTCGAAGCCCAGGCGTGCAGATGCCCCGTCGTCACCAGCACCACCTCAAGTCTACCAGAGGTAGCAGGTCAGGGGGCCCTCCTGGTCGACCCACGGGAACCGGCAGCCATTGCCAACGCGATGGGAAGGTTGCTAAGGGAGCCTGGACTGGTCAACCAGCTGGTTCAGCGCGGCCTCAGGAACGTGGAGCGTTTCTCCTGGGGGATGTGTGCTCGCAGGATCCTCGACGTCATTGACCAGGTCTCAACGCGCTGACGGTCGCAACGTGCGTCAGTTCCCCCTTCCTTCCGGATCAAGCCGACACCCCTGCGGGGACGGTGCCGAAGAGGTGAGGGACCGTCCCTTAGAAGAAGACGGAAGGGTCCTCGCAGGGCTGGTCTCTGTTGAGCAGATGGAAGCTGTGGTATAATCCCGTGCCTATGGAAGAAGAGATCCGACCCAAGTCGACTGGTCTGCCCACCAGTGGTCTGCTGCGGTTGCAGGCCCGGGCACCCAATCTGCTGACCTGGCTCGGTCCTACCTGGTCCATAATCTGCGGCGTGATCGCGTCGGGTGGATTCGCGGGCCGATCTAGCGATTGGCTGCAGCTGGCCCTGCTTACGCTGCTGGTGGACGGCGGATGGGGTTCTCTGTGGGCCGCTATTGGCGCCACCGACTGGGCAACTCCCCTTTCTCTGTGGCGGGAGTGGGACAGGAGCGCTCCAACCGGCCGCCTTCCGTATACGCTCGCGGACGCACCCGGTGGCAGGCTTACTCACGCCCTCGGAGCATTCCGAGCCTGGTGGGGCGAGGTCCTATGGCCAACCTGCGGATCTGCGCTTCTGACCATCCTGGTGGCTCTCCCGACGGCGGCCCTACTGGCGATGCTTCTGGGCACAGAGTTGCTCCTCTTAAGCGCGGCGGCCCTGGCCGCGATGCAGTTGGGAGCCATCTGGCAAGGCGGGCGCCAGGAGGTAGCCCCAGGCTGGGATGCCTTGATCGCGGTAGCCACCCCGTGGGTCGCCGGTCACATCGCCTTCGGGCCAAGCACCCTCCGTTCGGCCGGTATGGCGACTCTCTTTGCGTTGGCTTGGGGCGCGGGAGCGGGGATCCGCTCCCGTCTGGGGCACGGATTGACCATTGGCAGTCAGCTTCTGGTAGTCGTCTCCCTGGTGG
>SKQX01000183.1 GCA_007118795.1 Thermoflexales bacterium
ATCGTCTGAGCGTGGTCCTGGCGGTTCTTGTTCTCAGCAGCGTCCTTTTTCGATTCATCGAGCTGCCCGAACACGTCTACCGGCTGCAGGTCCTAGGCTCCCCCCTCGAGATCCATGCCAGCAGCAGGCTGCTGCTGATCTTGTTGATGGTGGGGTTGGCGAGTACGGGCACCGGTCTGGTCCTTCACGATCATCCCCGACTCACCAGAGCGTCCGGTCGTCGGATGGAGATCGGATGGATACTGCCCGGCGCCCTGGCGGGACTCTCGGCGTATATCCTGTCCCTGGCTCCCACGTTAGGCATGTGGATGGTGGGGCTGACGGTGTCCAGCGTCGGCATCGGCCTGACGATAGCGGCGGAGAACGCTGCTATGTGCTCCAGGGGGGAGAGCTATCCATTGGCACGGCTGGCCCTGAACGTGCTGGCATACCTTATGGCTCTGGTGCTTTTCGTCCTCATCTACCGGACGCGGACGCGGAGCTTGGTCACCGCCACACTGACCCTGATGACAGGGGGGCTACTGGCCGTTGACCTGCTGAGCGTGGCGGACGTGCCGGCGGAACGGATGCTCCCCTTTGCCGGGATCATCGCTATGATCATCGGCCAGAGCACGTGGGCCCTCAACTATATGCAAATCAGCGCCTGGACAGGGGGGTTGCTCCTCCTGCTCATTTTCTACGTGGCCGTCAACGTTGCTCATCAGCACTTGCTGGACCGTCTGGGGCCATCGATGCTCATCGAGTTTGCTGCGGTGGCGCTGGCCGTCTTGTTGGCCGTGGTGATACGGGGTCCGTAGGGCAGATCCTCGATCAGGCTGGTGTGGCGATGGTTACGCTGAAGGAAGGAGTGAGTGTGAGCTTCGAGGGTACAACGATCTCGGGGAAGCTTCCCCGACGCATCCGGCGTCTGGAGGAGTTGGCCTACAATTTCTGGTGGAGCTGGCATCGGGAGGCCCGCGATCTGTTCAAGATGTTGGACTACACCCTATGGCGCACCACCAGCCACAACCCGGTGCAGATGTTGTTGGAGATCGAGCCGGAGCGTCTGGCAGAAGTGGCCTCCGATCCGCTGTTTTTGCGCCTCTACGATGCGGTGATGATCGCCCTGGACGCCGATCTGACCAACGGCCATCTCTGGTTTCCCCGGAGGTATCCCGATCTGACCGATCGCCCGGTGGCCTACTTCTCCGCCGAATTTGGGCTGCACCGCTCCCTGCCCATCTACTCCGGAGGGCTGGGCGTACTGGCGGGGGACCACTGCAAAGAAGCGAGTGACCTGGGCCTGCCGTTTGTGGCCGTGGGCTTCCTGTATGAGATGGGCTATTTCCGTCAGCGCATCACACCAGACGGCTGGCAAGAGGCCAGCTATCCCCATTTCGAACCCCGGGAGGTCGCCATCTGCCTGGCCCCCTGCGGCGAGGATCGTGAGTTGTTCGTTCCGGTGCAGCTCAGTGATCAGACCGTGCATCTGAAGGTGTGGGAGGTTCAGGTGGGCCACGCCCACCTGTATCTGATGGACGCCGACAATGAGCGGAATGCGCCCTGGGAGCGAGAACTCACGCGCCGGCTGTACGGCGGCGATCAGGAGATGCGCATCCGCCAGGAGATCGTCCTGGGTATCGGTGGCATGCGCGTGATCCAGGAGCTGGGGATCGAGCCCCTGGCCTACCACCTTAACGAGGGGCACTCGGCCTTTCTCGTTCTGGAGCGAGCGCGGGAGCTCGTGGAGGCCGGGCACTCCTTCGCAGAGGCCCGCGAACAGATAGAGGCCACCACTCTGTTCACCACCCACACGCCGGTGCCGGCCGGTCACGATGTCTTCCACTACCATCTCATAGAAAAGTACTTCCAGGACTACTGGCCGCAGTTGGGCTTGAGCCGCGAGGATTTCCTGGAGCTGGGCCATCACGAGAATGACCGTCATGGGTTCAACATGACTGCCCTGGGGCTGCGCATGTGCGGCCGGCGGAATGCGGTTAGCGAGTTGCACGGGCGGGTCACCCGCCAAATGTGGCAGTCCCTTTGGCCCGAGCGGGAGGAGCACGAGGTGCCCATCGACCACGTGACCAACGGCATCCACGCCCCCTCGTGGATTGGTGGGGCGACGCACAGGTTGTACCGCAGGTATCTGAGTCCCGACTGGATCGAAAAGCACGACGATCCCACCCTGTGGGAACGGATTCTTGATGTCCCCGACGAGAATCTGTGGGAGGCGCACGTCCACCTGAAGGAGAAGCTCATGACGTTCATGCGTGAGCGCTCGCGGAGACGGCGCATAGAAGGGGCGATGACGCCGGAGCAGGTGCTGTGCTCGGGGACGTTTCTCGATCCCGACGCCCTCACCATCGGCTTCGCTCGGCGGTTTGCGACTTACAAACGAGCCACGCTGCTATTCCACGACCTGGCGCGATTGAAGGGGCTGCTCCACGATCGATACCGCCCGGTGCAGTTGATCTTCTCGGGCAAGGCGCATCCAGCCGATGACGCCGGCAAGCAACTGCTGCAGCACGTCTACAACACAGCGAAAGACCCAGCCACAGGAGGTCGGATCGCCTTCATCGATGATTACGACATGCAGGTAGCGCGCTATCTGGTGCAGGGAGTGGACGTATGGCTGAATACGCCGATTCGGCCGCACGAGGCGAGCGGGACCAGCGGTCAGAAGGCAGCCCTGAACGGGATCCCCAACTTGAGTGTGCTGGACGGGTGGTGGGCAGAGGGGTACAACGGTGCCAACGGATGGGCCATCGCCCCCGGCGAGGAGTACGCGCAGCAGGCGGGACGGGACGGGGCCGATGCCCGAGCGCTGTACGATCTGCTGGAGCAAGAGGTGGTACCCCTGTTCTACGAGCGGGACGCGGATGATGTGCCGAGGGGGTGGGTGCGGGTGATGAAGGAGGCGATACGGACGGCGGTGCCCACCTTCTGCATGCGCCGGATGGTGAAGGAGTACACGGAGAAGTTCTACGTGCCATCGGCACGCCGGACGGAGGAGATGGAGTAGTCGACAGTGCCCCTGTCCTCCCCCTGTCCCCATGTATCAGGCCCCGGTCCCCCGCTAGACCGGCGCCTTTCGCGTGGCAGGGGGTGGCCCGAGCTAGCCCATAGCGGCGAACAACTCGATGTAGTCGGCCACGTGACGGGTGGTCAGGAAGTTCTCGCGCACGTGTTCCCTGGCCGCCTGGCCCATCTCCTCGGCCCTGTCCGGATCCTCGAGCAGCACCAGGGTCTTCTTAGCACAGGCCTCGACGGAATCGACCAGGAAACCGGTCTCGCCATCGATGATCTGGAGGGGGATGCCCCCGGCATCGCCCCCGATGACAGGCTTACCCTTCCACAGGGCCTCGGTCACCACCAGGCCGAACCCCTCGCGGATCGACTTCTGGATCACCACGTCGCTGGCACTCTGGAAGGCCCCCACCTCGTAAGCCCCGACGCCGTGGAAGTTGTGCAGAATATGGATGTCGAGGTCGTCTCCAGCATGGCGGATGGTCTTGTCGAGATAGTACCACCCCTCCGGGTCATCGGAAGCCATCGACCCGACCAGGGCCAGCTGGACCTCGGGCATCTCATCTTTGACGATGCGATAGGCGTCGATGACACCGAGGGGATCCTTCCAGGGGTCGAAACGACTGACCTGGCTGACGATGGGCCGATCCAGATCGAGGCCGTAGTGGGCCACCACTCCCCGGGCCTCATCGATAGGCATCGGTTTGTTCTTCGGCGACAGGGGATCGATGGTAGGGGTGATGATCTCCAGCCGCTCGAAGTGGACACCGGATCCGACGTACTGCTCCATGGTGAAGATGGCGGTGTCGTACTCGTTGATATAGGGAGCGAAGAAATCCCAGTAGGCCGGATTGGGGTGGGAGGTGTCGATATGGCAGCGCCAGGCCCAACGGCCACTGGCGTCTCCCTGCCGGTAGTGGAGCATCCCAGCCGGCTGAGGATCGTGGATGACGATGAAATCGTAGTCTCCCTCGAACTGCTCGGCGTTCCTGCGGTTGTAACGCTTCCAGATGTCCTTCATCTCCTCGGTGAGCTCGATATCCATGCCCTGCAGCCCATTGTGGGCCGCCTTGGTGACGTTGAAGAACTCATCGGTGCCCTCGATGACCTGCCACTCGGCATCGAGGCCCGCATCGCGCATCAGAGGCACGAGGGTCTGGAGCATCTCCGCCACGCCGCCTCCGTAGGCGGTGGCGTTGATGTGGACCACTCGCGCGTCCTGGAGCGGCTGAGCGAGCTCCCTGATGTCCGCGATCACCTCCTCGCCGACGACAGGTGCGTAATCATCCAGATGCTTCTTCTCAAGCTCGACTCTGTCCAGCATGCCAACCTCCCTGGTCGAAATAGCTCATCACAGCTCGTTCATCTACGGGTGCGTGACCCGATTACTCGGCCTCCGGCTATCGCAGGCGTGGACGACCCGAGACCGGCGACAGCGCTGCAATTCCGGCGGGCGCCGGGCCCCAATGCCAAGCCCGACGGTCCACCCCGGATGCGCGACTAGCGCCCTCCCGTCGACTGCTGCCTGCTGGCGCTGCCCTCCTCCAGGGGATGCCGGAGCAGCAACTCCAGCGCGAACCCGGTCACGGCTCCAGCCATCGCCCCCTCAAGGAGCCCGCCCAGGATGCCCATCATCGCCACCGTCCAGCCCAACGCGCTGAGTACGATCCACCACCAGGCCCGGTGGACCTGCCGCCGGAGGATCAGCCACTGGGCGAGGCCCATTCCGCCGCCGATGATGGCCTGGGCGACGATGGGATTGGCGGCCGGCAGAAGCAAGGCGACGCCGACCGCGCCCCCGGCCCATCCCGCGGCGCTGGCCGGGATCCACCAACGGTGCTCCGGTATCAGAGATTGGAGGACGATCCACTGGACCGTACCGACGATCGCACCGTAGGCGAACTGCCCGTGCCCAGGCTCAGGCCACAGGGCGAAGGCGACAAGCCAGCCCAGCGTGGTGGCCAGAATCCACTTGACCCAGAGAGTCCAGTCGAAGGAGTCGGACTTCCGACTGTTTTGTTCCTCGCCCCTCATAGCCGTTGAAGCCGGTAGGTCAGCTGCTGCACAGCCATCCCGTTCTGCTGCGCATTTCAGGTAGCAGTGGCGTAAAGAGCGGTCTAACCCTTCACCGAGCCGGCCATCAGACCGCGCACAAAGTACCGCTGCAGGGAGAAGAAGACGAACAAGGGCAGCAGCATGCTGATGAAGGCGCCGGCGGTGAGCAGGTGCCAATCTGCACCACGCTCGCCGATCAACCCCTGGAGGTAGATGGTCAACACCGCCACGTCACGACCGGTACCGAGGAACACCAAACCGACCAGGAAGTCGTTCCACACCCAGACGAATTGGAAGATGGCCAGGGAGGCCAAAGCCGGCACGGACAGCGGCAGGATCAAGCGGG
>SKQX01000191.1 GCA_007118795.1 Thermoflexales bacterium
ATTGCTGGGTGGGCTGCCGCCATCGCTGACAGGTTGCGCGAGGACGCGGAGTGAGGATGGGGGGCGACCACAGGAGGTTGAGATCGGGCGAACTTGCCGTTAAGGCCGAGTCATACCTGGAGACCCTGTGCGCCGCGGCGCCCCATCGCCGAACGGGTTCTCCGGGAAACCGGGAGGCTACGGATACCTTCGCTCAGACCATCCAGGGGTTCGGGTATGAGGTCGATACGACGCCCTTCTCGTGCTTGGATTACGTTCCGGGAGAGGTATCGCTGACCAGCGGGGGGGACCCCTTCGAGGTCCATATCAGCCCCTATTCACTGGGATGCGACGTTGCCGCGCCGCTGGTCGTCGTCTCCACGCTGGAGGAGCTGGAGAGGGCAGACTGCTCCGGTGACATCCTGCTGATGGCAGGGCCCCTGTGTGCAGAGCAGTTGACGCCCAAGTGCTTCCCTTTCTACAACCCCGAAAGCCACCGACGGATCGTCTCGCTTCTGGAGTGGCGCAAGCCCGCCGCGATTATCTCGGCGACGGGGAAGAACCCGGAGCAGGCCGGTGCGTTGGATCCATCTCCTCTCATCGTTGACGGCGACTTCGACATCCCCAACGTCTTCTGCACCGAATCGATGGGTGAGACGCTGGCCGGGATGGCGGGGTGCATCTTTCGACTCAAGATCGACGCACGACGGCTGCCGTCCAAGGCCAGCAACGTCGTTGCGCGCCGTAGCTGGCGTGCTGCCCGGAAGATGGTGTTCACGGCCCACATCGACGCCTACGCCGGTAGCCCTGGAGCCCTCGACAATGCATCCGGCAGTGTTGTGCTGCTCCTCCTGGCTGAGATGCTCTCCGAGCACACCGGTCACCACACCATCGAGATTGTGGCGCTCAACGGAGAGGATCACTACTCCGCCGGGGGCCAGATCGACTACCTGGAGCGGTACGGGAGTGAGCTGGAGAGCGTCCTCCTGGCCCTCAACGTGGATGGGGTGGGGTTCGAGAGAGGGCGATCGGCGTACTCCTTCTACGGGTGTCCACCCGGCATCGAGGAGAGGGCCCGTAACGTATTCGGGGGTTCTGAGGAGCTAGTGCAGGGCGACCCGTGGTTCAGTGGCGACCACATGATATTCGCCCAGGCGGGAGTCCCGGCAGTCGCCTTCACCTCCGAGTTTGCGTCAGAGCTGATGACCACGGTGATCCACACGCCTCTCGACGGCCGTGATCTCGTCGATCCGAAGAAGCTGGTCGGCCTGGCTGGTACGTTGGCTACCCTTCTCAGAGCGCTGTAGTGTGCTGCACTGGTACGCCGTCCGTCCTACTGCCGGCAGACGATCCAGCGCTCGGTGCTCCTCCTGCCGGCTACTCTGAACGGATGCCAGGATTCCTCTCCGTCGGTTCCTGCCTCCAGGTTACCTGTGCGTGGGCGGGCTCGTGGGTGTTCGAAAGGGCGCCTGGGGGATTCAGGGCTGGGCTGTACCCCCGGTGTATCGACACGACCCTCAGCTGACAGAGGGGCAGAATTGAGGTAGAATTGGACACTTCGGATATCGCTGCAGCTAAGGAGGAGAACCTATGGGCAATGTTTGGATCGCCTTTGGACTGACCGTCTTCGCTGGCATGGGCACCGCTGTCGGTGCCGTCGTCGCATTCTTCACCAAGAGGACCAACTACCGGTTTCTGTCCATTGCGACAGGGTTCTCGGCGGGAGTGATGCTCTACATCTCCTTCGTCGAGATCTTCTTCGAAGGTGCCGACGCGTTGGTGGCGGCTTACGGCGACGCCCTCGGGAACTGGGTCAACGTGGCAGCGTTCTTTGGCGGCATGCTCGTCATCGGTTTGATTGACAATCTGGTCCCGGAAGCAGAGAATCCCCACGAGACCCACACGGAAGTGGCGGCAGCACCGCTCCGCGGGGAATCGGAGGTCACCCATGAGCCCCCTGGCGACGGACACCTGCACGGGCATTCCCACACTGTCCGTCTTGAGAAGGCTGCCTCGGAGGATGATGAGCTATTGCGAACCGGCCTCTTTACGGCTCTCGCCATCGCCCTCCACAACTTCCCCGAAGGATTGGTGACCTTCCTGACCGCCTTGCAAGACCCGGCCCTCGGTGCCGCCATCGCGGTTGCTATATGGCTCCATAATATCCCCGAGGGGATAAGCGTGTCTGTTCCTATCTTCTATGCCACGGGCGATCGGATGCGGGCTTTCTTCTACTCCGTGATCAGCGGTCTCGCTGAGCCGGTCGGGGCGCTGATCGCGTATCTCCTGCTTCGTCTGGCGCTGGGTGATGTCAATGGAGCCTTTCCGCCCCAAGTGATGGGTGTCCTTTTTGCGGGTGTCGCTGGCGTCATGGTCTACATCGGTCTGGACCAGCTGCTGCCGACAAGTCGCGCGTACGGCAAAGGGCACGACAGTATCCTGGGTGTGGTCGCCGGCATGCTGATTATGGCCGTCACTCTACTGCTCCTCGACTGAAGGAGGTCAGTGACAGCTGCCCGGGCCGAAAGAGGCCAGTCGGACAACTCGTGCGAGTCAAGCCAATTTGGCAAGAATGCCCGCTTTCGACCTTCGGTGGGCGTACATCAGGTTGGGCTCCTCCCCTTGAGGCAAGGACTAGCCTCGGGTGGGAGGGTTCCGCTAGTGGCCCGCGCCGGGTAGGCCGATCGACCTGACCTCCGACAGCCGACGATGTCGCTCCGCCAGGGCTAGGAGGGTCAGCTATGAGTCCAAGGGGAATTGTCGAGGCGGGAAGTGCGGCTGAGCGGAGCTCGTCACCGCTGGCTGGACCATCACTCAGCAGGGGTGGTCCCTCTTCGAAGCAGGTGACCCGGGGGGGGGGAGTGGAGTGATACGGGAACGCCTCAGTGATCGAGAGCCATAGGGCCGGGGAGGAGCATCGGATGATCTGTCCATTCTGCCATCCGGAGTCGTATCAGCGGCAGCGAGTGGTTCTTGAGAACGAGTACTGTCGGTTCTTACAGGAGCCGCAAGAGGTGCTCATCGGCTCGGGACTCATCCTTCCCAAGGCCCATCGAGAGACCGTCTTTGACCTTACCGAAGAAGAGTGGGCGGCCACCTTCTCACTTCTTAGGAGGGTCAAGGAGAGGCTGGACGCAGAGTACAGCCCGGAGGGTTACAGTCTCGGCTGGAACAGCGGCGTCGTGGCGGGGCAGGAGATCTTCCACGCTCACTTGCACGTCATCCCGCGCTATGCCGACGAACCCCTGGCCGGGAGGGGCATTCGCTACTGGCTCAAGCAGCCTGCGAATAGACGGAGTGGCGAAAGCCAACCTCGAGAGCGGGTCTGATGCGGGCAGCCCAGCTGATGCGCCCGCTTCCGCCGTCTGGGTTGCGGCGCATTCGGATCATCCGGCGAGACTCAGTTGGAAGTCGAACAGCAGTGAGAACGCGAGCTGAGCCAGGATGAGCATCCATTTTCTCAACTGCTTCACCTGCAGCGGGCGGGTCCCCGCCCACTGGCACACGGGGGCTTTGTGCTTGCTCGTGGAGACTGACCAGGGCCCTGTTCTGGTCGACACGGGGCTGGGGCGCGAGGACTACGTCCGCCAGCCCGCCATCCTGCGGGCGTTCCGACTCGTGATCAGGGCCCTCATAAATCCAGAGGAGGCCGCCGTACGTCAGCTGGCGCGGCTGGGCTACGACCCGAAAAGCGTGTGTCACATCGTCCTGACTCACATGCACTTCGATCATGTGGGCGGCTTGCCGGACTTCCCGCACGCTACGGTTCACGTTCACCGCCGGGAGTATGAGGCCTTCACACGGTCTCCTCAGCGGCTGAGCGATCTCGGCTACGTCAGACGTCACGTGGCTCACGACCCCGAATTCGCCCTCTACGGCGATGGCGTCCGGCGCTGGTATGGGTGGCCAGCCCTTCGATTGCCCTTCGAACCGGAGATGTGGCTGGTGGAGCTGTTCGGGCATACGCCGGGTCACTGTGGAGTTGCCGTGCGGACCGAGTCCGGCTGGCTATTCAACGTGGGCTCTGCGGCGCCGATAGGCTTCACCGAGGAGGTGCCGCCCTGGTTGACCAGACTCATGGTGGGGCCGCACGAGGCAAGCATACGGGCGTTCAGGACCGCCCATCCCGAGATCCATATGACGACCGGTCACATGTGGCTGGACTTCTTTGAAGGGAGGCGTGGATCGGGCTGAGCGACAATGGGCGTAGCCAGAGGTGCCTACAGATGATAGATCCAGGCTTGCATGGCAGAGTTGCGATCATCACCGGGGCGAACTGTGCCGTTGGGGCGCCCCATCTCTGCCAGCGGCGGGTCTTAAGCCATTTGCGGGAGCGATGATGCCCCTCCAAGGGGGAAGATGAGCCTGCGAGATCAAATGGGGTGTGACGATCGGATCGCGTCTCATGCGTTGCAGTTGTAGATAACTGAGGAGAGACATGGCATTTTCTGAGGATGAACGGCAGAGACACGAAGCGGCGCTGGACGAATTCAGAGAGAGGAGGCGGCCCCCGGAGCCCGTGCGGGATCAGGTGGATCTCGACTATCGCATCGAGGGGCAGAGCGTTGTCATATTCGAGACCAGAGCCGCGCCCCGCAATCCTGACAAGACCGTCGAGGTTCCGTTCGCGAAGACGACCTATGTCCGAGCCAGGGACGAGTGGAAGGTCTACTGGCGGAGAAGTGACCTGAAGTGGCACGCGTACGACCCTCTACCGCGGGTCGGCTCCCTGGCCGAGTTCCTCCAGGTGGTCGAGGCCGACGCCCACGGGTGTTTCTGGGGCTGACCGGGAAAACCATTCGCCGGGGACTGCGTGTCAGCGGTTCAAGCCCAGGAGAATCTGCGGTCGACGACCAAATCGAAAGGAGGCCGCTGTGGAGCCGATACTGACCCGCTGTGGGTACCGATGCGACCTGTGCCTGGCGTTTAAGCCTAATGTCGCCGAAAACCCCGGGAACAGGGAGACTCTGTCCGACGGATGGCATCGCTACTACGGGTTCCGCATCCCGCCGTCAGAGATCTGTTGCGACGGGTGTATGGCCGACGATCCCGTCCTTATCGATCAGCGATGCCCTGTACGGCCTTGCGTCGTCGAGCGTGGACTGGAGAACTGCAGTCAATGTCACAGCTACCCTTGTGACAGGCTGGAGGAAAGGACTGTCACCCTTGACGAAATCCGGCGCAGGGTGGGGGATGATATTCCCGAAGCGGATTATCAGTCCTTCATCCGACCGTACGAGAACCGGCGGCGACTGGATGCTCTCAGGTGCTCGCAGCGGACCCAGGGGACAGAGCGCTTGTAGGTAGCGCTCCCCCACGACGGACAGCTAGAGCGGAGGTCGGAGTGGCGGCGATGCTGGGGATGTCGCACAGCCATCGTTGCCCGGTGGAGTGGGGCGGTTTCTGGTCTCGTCTCCGATCCACAGGGG
>SKQX01000252.1 GCA_007118795.1 Thermoflexales bacterium
ATCTGAGAAGGATGGATCCGGCTGGGGAATCGTTACCTTGACACCGCTCCCACTACCTCGTATACTATGCAAGGATGGACCGGCCTCCACAGTTAACACCGCCAGCCCTGGGCTTTCGCGAACCTGACCATCTTCATGAGAGAAGGGAGATACCGTATCGGGAGATCATGTGGCATCGACGGCGGAGCCCTCCAACGCTGCGCCACCTATCGGTGTGTCGGTGCGTGTGCATCAGGGACGTGGGAGCCCGAGCACCCGTGATCATCGGTGCCGTGCAGCCCCTCCAACCACGGTGTGGGTTAGCCACCCTTTGCCGAACTCCAAAGGGCAGCGACGGAGTCAACGAGGGCCCGGGAAGGCTGGGACGTGGGGACCAACGGCCAGGAGGCGGCGCGACCTGGTGGATAGGCGCATACGCCACGCGAACAGGGTGACCCTGATGGAGCAGCGCGTTTCTGCAGCTGCAGTAGTGATGGGCTTCAGCGGACTGGTCGCGGAGATCCTGCTCCTGAGAGAGCTTCTCATCGTCTTCTCCGGCAACGAGTTGAGCATCGGTATCATCCTCGCGAACTGGCTGATCCTCGAGGCGCTTGGATGCTTCTTTCCGGGCAGGATGGTGGAAAAGTCTCGGTCAAAGCTCGAGGGGTTCGTGGTCATCACCGTCCTCTTCTCCCTGGCTTTGGTGGCAGCCGTATTCCTGACACGGATGGTCAGAAGCGTGATGGGCGTTTCTGTTGGCGAGAGTCTCGGGCTTCTACCGGTGTTCTACGCATCCTTCCTCATTCTCCTACCGGTGAGCTTGCTCCACGGTGCTTTGTTCACGTTCAGCTGTCGCATCTATTCTATCTTCTCACCAGAGGATGCGTCGTCTGCCGGCAGGATCTACGTCTACGAGACTGTGGGAACCATTGTCGGTGGCATCGCAGCCACCTATCTTCTGGTTCCATATCTGAACGCAGTTCAAGCCGCCGTTGGGGTGGCTCTGCTGAACTTCACGGTTTGCTCTCTTCTACTTGCCCCCTACTGGAAGACCGGGCGGCTGCAGAAAGCCATTCTGGGCGTCCTATGTGGGCTCATCGTCTTATCGGGTTACTCGTTGTTCGCCAATCAGGCCGACAGGTTGAATACCAGTTCAGTCCAAGCCCAATGGGAAAACCTCAACGTTGTTCATTACCAGAACTCGCCATACGGCAACACCTGTGTAATCGAGAACGAAGGGCAGTACATCTACTTCCTGGATGGACTTCCGACCATTCTGACGCCCGTTCCAGACATACCCTTTCTGGAAGAGTTTGTCCATCTTCCCCTCCTGGCTCACCCTGATCCCAGAGAAATCCTGATCTTGAGCGGTGGCGCGGGTGGTATGATAAACGAGGCGTTGAAACACCCCTCGATAGAGACCGTTGAATATGCGGAGCTCGACCCCCTGCTCATCTCTCTCTTCAGGGAGTTCCCCACACCGCTGACGGAGTCCGAGTTAAACGATGAAAGGGTGGAAACAAGGCACGTTGACGGCCGTCTTCTGCTTCGGACCACGCCCAAGACGTACGACCTGATCTTCGTCGGGATCATGGAGCCGTCAAGCTTGCAGGCGAACCGGTTCTTCACAAGGGAGTTCTTCTCCCTCGCAGAAGGCCGACTGAATGAAGGGGGGATCCTTGTCTTTGGAGCGCCCGGTTCCTTGACGTTTCTGAACGAGGAACTAAGAGACCTGAACAGCTGCATCTTGAGCACGGCGAGCACTGTCTTCTTCCACGTACGGGTGATTCCGGGGGATGGTAGGAATGTCTTCCTCGGGTCAGACGGCGCAGAGGTATCCCGGATGGACAAGGCGCAGATCGTGAGCAGATTGGAGGAACGGAACATCGCGACAAGCGTGGTCGTTCCCTGGCATATCGAGAGGAAGCTCCATCAAGGCTGGCAGGACTGGTTCACCGGGCTTCTCGAAGGTAGCAGTGAGGAGATAAACCGCGACTTCAAACCGCTGGGTCTATTCTACAGTATATCACACTGGAATGCCCTCTTCGCCCCGGCATTTGGGCGGATCTTCCGGGAGTTTGAGAGGATAAGTCTTCGAACGATCTTCCTGCTGTTCGTCCTCTTTCTCGTGGTCTACTTCTTCCTCCGCTCGAGAAACGCAGAGCTCTTTCAGCAGGCGGTTCCTTTGTCCATCGTCACGACCGGTTTTGCCGGGATGGTATTCAGTTTGGTGCTGATATTCGCCTTTCAATCCGTCTACGGCTACGTGTTTTCTTGGGTCGGGCTTCTTGTGGCATCCTTCATGGCGGGCGCCGCGTCCGGCGCCAGGCTCACGACTGAGATATTTCCGCGAAGGGAGAGAGGACTCAAGCTCTTCATCGGCATAGAACTGGCGATCATCGGTTATTCCGTTGGATTGCCCTTCTTGCTCTCGGCTGTCAACGCATATGGAGGTAGTCCCAGTGCTTTCCTTCTTCTCAGAGTTCTGTTCTTGGTCATCTCTTTCATCGGTGGACTGCTCGTCGGGGCCCAATTCCCTCTCGCGAATCAGCTGTATCTGAAGGACAGCGCGAGTCTAAGCGGGACCGCGGGGTTCCTGTACGCTTCCGATCTTCTGGGCGGATGGCTGGGCGGGATTGTAGGGGCCGTTGTGCTGCTGCCTGTCCTCGGTGTGACTGGCACCTGTCTAACGGTGGGTCTGATTAACCTGGCCAGTCTGATTGTCCTAACCACAGAGACCCGATTGGTATCAATGAGGAGCTAGAAATGAACGATTTGCAGGCCAAGGAGTTCACGCGACGGGATTTCCTGGCGAACACTGCTAAACTCTGCCTCGGGGTTGCGCTCTCTTCAATCCTCCCGAGTTGCCGAACGCCTGAACCAGTGACGGACGAGCCGACGCCCGAAGTTGAAGAGCCAGTGGCGCTCGTCCCTGAGTTTGAACCAGCGTATCTAGAGCTTCACCGCACGGGTGAACTCGAAGAGCGGGCGGAGGAGCTCTGGGCGATCATGGGAAGTTGCCAACTCTGTCCGAGAAGATGCGGGGCTGACCGCCTGGGAGGGGTGAGCGGATTTTGTCGTGCTCCTGGCACTGGTCTGATTGTCTCCGGGGCCCATGCCCACTTTGGTGAGGAAAGACCGTTGGTTGGAGGAGGCGGTTCGGGGACCATCTTCTTGTCCCACTGTGGCTTGCGCTGTGTGTTCTGTCAAAACTACACCATCAGCCACCTTGGTCGGGGTTCAGAGAGGAGCATTGAGGAATTGGCCGAGATGATGCTGCGGCTCCAAAGAGGCGGTTGTCACAACATCAACGTGGTTACCCCAACGCATTATTCACCCCACATATTGAAGGCCCTTGATGTCGCTGCTGGAAAAGGTTTGCACCTGCCGGTTGTCTACAACACCAGCGGGTGGGAGCGCATGGAGGTACTCCAGCAGCTCGATGGCATCGTTGACATCTACCTGCCTGACTTCAAGTACTGGGACAGTGAGATGGCGGCCAAGTACTCCGCGGGGGCTGAGAGTTATCCGGAGCTCACTCGAGAGGCGATGCTTGAGATGAATCGTCAGGTTGGCGTGGCAAAACCGGCCAAGGACGGTATCATGCAGAGAGGACTGATGATTCGTCATCTGGTCATGCCGAACGATGTGGGTGGCTCCGTCAGACTCGTACAATGGATAGCGGAGGAGCTGCCCCAAGACACGTATGTCAACATCATGGCTCAGTACACACCCGCTCATAGAGCGTACGATTATCCGGAGATATCCAGAAGAATTAATGCCGAGGAGTATCGGGAAGTTGTCGACGGGGCAAGAAGCGTAGGGCTCACGAATCTTGATGTTCAGGCCTATTGGTGGCTGGAAGACTGACAGCCCTCTGCCTGGATGATGCAGCGTTTGCGCTTCCTCGTTCTGATGGATCGTCAATATCTCTCCTATGATGCCGGCCCTGGGGTCCTTGGATGCGATCCCGGGCCAACAAGGGCACCTCTGCTGCTACGATGGAGGGATTGCACAGGATCCACGTCGCGGGCTGCTCCAGCTGCCTGATCGCCCGCGCGATGGCTTCTACGCTGCGCCGGAGGCCTTCACCAGGCAGAAGGGCAACTGGGTTGCCGTCTTGGGCACGCAAATAGGCATCTTCTCCCCGATCCTCAGCAAAGTACGATATACGGGCAAGACGAGGAGGGTTCATAAGTGGCAGACTTACAGGGCATTGCAGAGAATCTGATCGAGGGTCGGGCTCCCCAGGTCGCAGCTCTGGTAGGGGGTGCCCTGGCGGGGGAGATCACCCCCCAGACCATCCTCAATGAGGGGCTGATGGTGGGCATGGATCAGGTGGGCCGCCGCTTCAAGGCCAACGAGATCTACATCCCCGAGGTGCTCATCGCCGCTCGAGCGATGCACGCTGGTATGGACGTGCTCCGACCGCTTCTCGCCAAGAGTGGGTCACCCACGGTCGGTCGGGTGGTCTTGGGCACCGTTCAGGGTGACCGCCACGATATTGGCAAGAATCTGGTGGGCATGCTGTTGACAGGAGCCGGCTTCGAGGTCACGGACATCGGGGTGGATGCACCGGCGGATCGCTTCAAGGAGGCCGTCAAGGAGCATAAGCCTCACATCGTGGGCATATCGGCGCTTCTGACGACCACTATGATGGGTATGAGCAGAACGGTCGACGTCCTGCGGGAGGCGGGCATAAGCGAGGGTGTGAAGGTCATAGTGGGCGGCGCGCCGGTTACTGCAGCGTATGCCGAGGAGATTGGGGCGGATGGCTATGCAGCGGATGCCGCTTCGGCCGTAGACCTGGCGCGGCAGCTGGTGGGCTTCGAGTAGAGACGTGCAGAGCCTGCCACTATCCCTTGGGCCTCCGTTCTGTCCCGGGGCTGATGGGTTTGGTCTGCGGGATGGTCGGACTGTTGATATATGCCTCGCACGCCTTTTCCGGTGCTGGTCATCAGTAAGGCCTGCTTGAGCGTCGGATGCAGAGTTGACCAGGTGGTGCAGGGAGAGCGGTAGGTGTGCTGCTGATTGCGAGAGTCGGTCGCTGGTAGGGTCTGCCCCCCCAAGGAGGATGGTATGGAGTGTAACTATATCACAGTCATCGGTGCCGGTACCATGGGGTGCGGAATCGCTGCGCTCTTCGCCCAAAACGGGTTCCAGGTTGCGCTCACGGACTCCCACCCTAATGCCCTCGAAGACGCCATGTCTCACATAGAGGCCGCTACCCAGGTCTGTCGCGATCACGGTTTCATCGGTGCGGTGGATGCTGAAGCTGTGTCCGAACGCATCAGGCTAGCACCCGCCCTGGCTGACGCCGCCTGCCAGGCCGACTTCGTCGTGGAAGCTGTCGTCGAGGACCTTGAGGTCAAGCGCGAGGTCCTTCGCCAGCTCGAAAACCACTGCCCGCCAGGG
>SKQX01000265.1 GCA_007118795.1 Thermoflexales bacterium
ACCCAGCCCCAGCCTCGCCCAGCCCCTCGATCAGAGGGTTGCTGGTTCCCGAGAAGTGTTGAAATACGTGGGGCTGATCCTCGGGAGCGATGCCACCGCCCGTGTCGGTCACGGAGATGAGTAAGTGGCGGACCTCACGACATGACCCAGCAGGCTGTTCCTCAACCCGGGCTGTCAGTTCGACCTCCGTGCCGGGCCGCGACGCCAGGATGGCGTTGGAAAGGAGGTTGTGCACAATGCGGCGCACATGGTCGGGGTCGGCGTAGACGGACGGCGGGTCCTCCATCAGCTCAGTATGGACGCTGAGCTGCTTCTCCCGCAAACGGCCTGAGAGGGAGTGGACCGTCTCTTCCACTACGACGACCATATCCGTTGGACGAGGCGCAACCTCCCCGGGAGCGGTGCCCGAGGGCGAAGCCGCGATGAGGTGGTTGAGCAGCGATTCCATCCGCCGAACATCTGCTGCGATCTGTCTCAACGCCTGGGACTGAGATCCACCGGTCTCATCCTCAGCCTCGTCCATCAGCTGGCGTGTGTAACCGGCGACGGATGTCATACCGGTCTGTATCTGTCGAATGAGCGAAGCTAAGCTCGGCCTGCCTGGCGTCGATCCCTCCGCATCATAGAGGATGGCTGTCAGTCTGCCGGCCCCGGACTGGCTGCCAGCCACACGCGTGAGCTGGGCTCGTATCGGGTGTCCCTCTTTGGTCGTGCTGAGGGTGGTCAGGGGGCCTGGCTCATGGGGCTCCTTCAGGAGTCGGGCGACGGCCCGCTTCCACGGGGCCTCACGAAACAACGTGTCCAGCGGGGTGCCCATCAACTCCGTCTGGTCCTCTCCCAGCAGACGGTCGACGCCCGGACTTACGAGGATGATCCGCCCCGTCTCGTCGCTCACCAGGAAGCCCTCCAAGCGATGCGCTGCGCCTGGGATGTGGACCGAGCTTGAGTGCTTCAGCTGGGCTTCCAGGCCTGCCTTGGCCTCGGCCAGTTTCTCGGCCTTCTGTCGCCAGTGGGTCAGCTGGACTTTGAGCGCATCGCGGGCGAGAGCCAGCTCTCTGACCTCATCCTCCCATAGGGCCAGGGCAGCGGACACCTCTCGCTCGCTGGCGGCCTCGTGCTCCTGCAAGCGCATCCTCGTAGCCAGCTCATCGGTCTTCTGTCGTTGGCGGTCCAGGTTGAACTGGAGTTGATCAGCGCGCTGCGCCAACCGCCGGGCCTCTGCCCGCGCCTGCTCCAGCTCTCTATCAGGAGGCTGCTCGCCCGGCGTGTCCCTAGTGAGAGCGAGGGTGAGGGGGGCGGCCAATGTCTGGAGCATCTGATGGTCTCCAAGGCTCCATTCACGCCCCGAGTCGGGGTTTCCCGCCAATACGACACCCAGAACCTCGTCGCCAAGAGCCAGAGGCTGGGCCAACAGGGGGCCGAGTCGTTCAAACCCCAGCTGATGGTACAGGGCAGTCACCGAGGGGCCGTGGCCACCTCCGCCGGCCTGCTCCAGGCGGTGGCTCTGGAATGCCTGGACTAGCAGGGGGTGGTCCGATACGGTCAGGGTGAGTCCGTGATCGGCGAGTATGACACTGGTGGTGGGGTGGAGAGCCGCGATGCGGAGCGCATCGGCGCCGTCGGGGGTGTAGAGGCCAATGGCTACCATGTCTGCGCCGAGGCTGCGCGCCACAGAAGATACCCACAGGTCAAGGGCCGGTGCGGCAGCCCCGCCATCCGCGATGCGCTGGACGGCTTGGAGGATGCCCACCAGGCCTCGGGTTGGATCCTCATCGGCAGCCACAGGCGGCGACGCACCGGCCAGAGCGCGACGATAGACGAGGCCAGCCAGGAGTGGCAGAGCAGCCAAGTCGCTGAGCCGAACCCAACCAGGCATATGCGCGTCTGGAGCTGGCGTGGCGAGCTGCAAGCTGTGACCCACGAGCCATAGGAAGAGGAGGCACACGAGCCAGCCGTGGTCGGTTCCGGCCCA
The DNA here is from genome assembly GCA_007118795.1 of Thermoflexales bacterium. GTDB lineage: Bacteria > Chloroflexota > Anaerolineae > B4-G1 > B4-G1 > SKLM01. The sequence goes on from SKQX01000265.1 coordinate 1,973, forward strand.
CAGAAGGCTGAAGACGAGCACCAGGGCCAGGACTGCCACCATCGACACTCCCCACACGCTCTGCTGCCAGTAGCTATTGTAGGCCATACCTGAGGCCTCAGCACCGGGCCAGAGGGTGGCGAAAACCACATACGCTCCCCCACCGATGAGGCCGACGGTGAGTAGGATCCCAGTGCTTCCGCGGGGAAACCGCTGCGCGATAGGCAGGAAGGCCCAGACGGTCAGGGCCACAGTTGTCAGATGGACGAGCCGTTCCAGGGGGGGAATGACGACATCCGAAGAGGTGAGGCCAACGAGGGCGACCAGGGCGGCGAGCATCAACGCCGCGCGGGCCAGAAAGAGGCCGACCCCCATCACAAACAATCGGCTGGCCCGCCCATCCCGGCGACGCTGCCAATGTCCGATGGCCAGCCCCAGGATCAATTGAATGGCGAACAGAGTCACCAGATGGTAGGCGAGCCCACCCGATGGGGTGCCCATCAGTTGAAGGGAGTCCCGCAGGAGCGCCACGATCACCTCCGGAAGGTCGAATGCGCTCGGATTATACCATGACCAGATGAGAAGAGAAACGGTCATAGCGCGGGTCTCGGCAAGACAGCTTGGCTTGGTGGGGCGCTGAACCCGTCCGAATGCGGCCGGAGTACCCGTTGGCTTCCGAGGTGCGCTGGGAGGCCTTATCTCGGGTAGATGCTCGTGCGGGGGCGCAAGACCGTCCTAAGCGGGGGGCTGACGGGTAGCGAGGGGCGGCTCAAGGATTCAAGTCGGGGTGGTGAGCGACGCCGCCTTGCCGCCTCCGTTCTGAACAGGCCCCGGCCATGGTCGACGTTGCTCCAATACGTGACGGCTGAGAGAGGCGGCTGGCCGGGCGCTGACTCCTGGTGGCTTCTAGCGGAATCCTCGGCGTCCCCCACCTCCGCTGCGACCTGCGGGCCTGCTTATCGAACGCGAGCGGGATCCACCCCAACTCGTCGAGCGGAACCCGCCCCGGCTGGAGCGTCCGCCCCCGAACCCTCCCCCACCACCTCCCGACGAGGACTCGTCGAGGATGTCACCCAGGACCTTCATGGTGCTGGTCCCTGCCTTCCAGGACATCCGCGTCGCCGTACCTGCACCTTTCACGACGACCTCCAGAGGCGAGCTGCTCGCGCCTACCTCCCCGACGGCGGTGTTGAGCAGCGAGCCCAGGGAGCGACTGGCCTGGTTCAGCGAACGGCTGAGACTGTTTGAGAGGCCCTGAAGCGTGACGTCGGCCCCGGCCGGCCGCTGCGCCAGGGAGGGGCGCACCTTCGCCGTCTGGGGCACCTCGGTGCTCTGCTTGGGCATCGAAAGCTCCCTCGCGACGAGATGGCGCAGCCCGGGCCGAGCAGGGGCCCGGGCGACGGTGGGTCCAACGCGAATGGGCACCGGCACCATCCAGATCGGAACTCGGGCCGCCATCTCCTCGGCTTGCCGAAGCACGATCGCTTCCACATCCAGGGCTACCGCGTAGGAGAAGTAACGATCGAGCACAGCTTGGGCGCTCTCCAGGTCACCAAACTCCTGGAGGTTCTTAAGGTAGCGGCGAAAGGCCTGCCAGCGTGCCGCCTCCTCAATGCCCAGCGTCGTTCGTTGGGGCATCCAGCGGCTGACGACCATGAACATGAGGCCGACGAGGGCCAGCCCGACGGGTGGAAGGCACGCAACCAGCCCGACGGAGGTCATGCCGCAGAGGCCGACCAGCCCCACGACACCGGCGGCGATAATCACCATCTCGCCAAACCATCGCCAGCGGCGGCGTGCGGTCTCCGGAAGCATCGAGAAGTACTCGGATGCTTCCTCACCCATCTGCTCGTAGATGGTGGGAAGGGCCGTTGTGAAGGCCCGCTGTATTCTGGAAAAGGGAACCGCGTGAGCCTGCAGCTCCTCCTCCTGCTCCTCCTCACCGGCCTCAACAATCTCTCGGACCCGTCTCACCAGCACGTTGAACAGGATCCGCTTGTGCTCGGCCAACGTCACTTCCTCGCCGTCGCTGACCTGGATCGTCTCCCCAGCTTCGATCTCGCGCGTCCAGTTGAGCTGAACGGTCATGTCTTTCCGCTGAAGATCCACCGTAATCAGGCCCAGCGAAGCCAGATGGATCAGGCTGGCCAGTACGCCCTTGACCGTCGGTTTCTCGTCCACCAAGTACGCCACGAGGCCCGGCGGCAGGTCCGACGGGGGCGCGGTAAGGTAGGCTGCCACGGGAGGGGCTGCCCGGTCGCGGCCCCAGACGTACCATGCGGTGATCACCCCCGCGAGCCCCAACAGGGGCAACAGACAGGCGAGGGCGCCGAGGCCCGTCTGGAGACGGGCTTGCCGAACAGCGGTAGCCTGTTCGGCTTCGACGCGCGCCCGCTCCAATTCGAGCTGCGTCTCCAGTTCGCCCTGCCAGAGGGGCGCCGCGGCCGTGGTCGCGCCCGCTGGCATTTGGATGGTCACGGCCCACGGCTGCCCCGCCGGGATAGGACCGTCGTGGGTCACGCGCAGGCTCCCATCGGCCTGGGGAGCCGTCGCCCCGCCAGAGACCACCAGGTCCTCGGGGCTGAGCCCGGGCGGCAGGCTCAGCTCGACGCTGGCCGCGTGGACCGGTGCGTCCCGGTCCGCGAAGACGGCTGTCCAGTCTATCTCCTGCGTTTCCGAGAGGACGCGCACTGCGCCGAGCACGGTGTATTCGACCTCGAACGTGGCGCTCTCGCCCCCCAGCAGGGCCGGGAAGGCCCATTCGATCAGTGTCGACCCGACCAGATCCTCACGAATCACCATCCGGCGCCCGTCGAAGGAGACCCATTCGCCGTAGGGCGACTTTTCCTCGACGACGTAACAGTAGTCACACGGAGTGGCACTGGACTGGAACTGGCGGCCGTCTGCCCGCACCTCGACATCGGCAATCCCGTCTAGATAGAGCCACGGGATGGTGCGGTAGCCGTGGTACAGAATACCCTCGTCTACGGAAATCGTCTGCTCCTCCGTGACACGGAGGGAGCCGTCGGGCCGAATGGTGAGGGAGACATCAAACGCTTCCCAGTGATAGGACGTCTGCCGTTCGTCGATTCGACGCTGCCAATCCGGGACGGCGGCGGTGCCCAGCCGATCGGGGAAACTGACCAGCACCTCGAATGGAGTGCCATCGGGGATGGGGGCCTGCGACTCGAATACGACTGTCCGCTCGTCCACGAAGGCGACCGTCGCGTCGACACCCTCCGTGTCGGTCGTCAGATCTTCCAGTTCGACAGGGGCTGGCAAGAAGACGGTCAACCGGCTGGCCTCCGTCGGGATGCCGCCCCGATCCGCCGGCACGGCTGTCCAGTAGAGGAGGTGGGTGTCCGGGTAGACCCAGAGGCCGCCGAGAACGCGGTATTCGACGGTGAAGGTCCGCACCT
>SKQX01000237.1 GCA_007118795.1 Thermoflexales bacterium
ACACCCAAGCGGCGGGGGGACTGAGGCGGGGTCTCGCGGCATGTGGACGCGGGTCACAGACCCGCTGCGAGCTCGGCCCTGGGGACGGGGGGCACGGACCCGCGGCGAGCTCGGGGGTGCGGAGGCAGCTCAGGGCCCCTCGGCAAGCCAGGGGATGAGAGGATCCGCCGGCCAGCTCGAGGCACGCCACACCCAAGCGGCGGGGGGACTGAGGCGGGGTCTCGCGGCATGTGGACGCGGGTCACAGACCCGCTGCGAGCTAGGGGCTGCGGACGGGGGGCACAGACCCGCTGCGAGCTAGGGGATGCGGACGGGAGGCACGGACCCGCTGCGAGCTAGGGGATGCGGACGCAGGTCAGGGCCCCTCGGCGAGCCACGGGATGAGAACATCGCCGGCCAGCTCGATCCACCTTGCCGAAGGATCCCAACCTGCAACCTGCAACGTTCAACCTGCCAACGTCCAACGTTCAACCTCCAACCCGCCGCCCCTCTGACGAAGAACCTGAACGCCGCCCTGACCAACGCCGACTGCGCCGTCGTCGGCACCAAACACCGGCCGTACCGAGGGTGTTGAATAAGTCGCCACCAGCTGAATCGGTGGGGAACACGTACCGTTGAGCCTGGCATTTTCGCCGTAGCGTCCCTGTTACGGGTCCACATAGCACCAGAAGTGGGGCGTCCGCCCTATGGGGTCAGCCCCCTGGAGTGTTTTTCAACACTCTCCAGAACTGGCTTGCGACGGCTAGCGACATGTGGTAGAATGCGCGGTGAAAGGGCGGCGTAGCCAAGTGGCAAGGCAGGACTCTGCAAAAGTCCCATCCGCCGGTTCGAATCCGGCCGCCGCCTCTTCTCCTCAGGGTTGACCGCGGGCAGCTGGGTGCTGCCCGCGCGCTATGCGGGGCGGTGGCGGAATAGGAAGACGCCGAGGACTTAAAATCCTCTGTCCGAGAGGACGTGTGGGTTCGAATCCCACCCGCCCTATTGGGAGCGAGTGTCGATTATTTGATTGCGCGGAGGGATGCTATCGTGAAGGTAATTCTGAAGGAAGACGTGCCCAACCTAGGCGAGAGGGGAGACGTTGCAGAAGTGGCGGACGGCTACGCTCGGAATTATCTGATTCCGCAGGGTATGGCAATGAGAGCAACAGCCGGCTCGTTGAGGGACTTCCAGCACCGTCAGGAAATCCAAGCCCGAAAGCATGAGCGGATGAAGAGACGAGCCGAGACATTGGCCCGGCACTTGACGGCACAGACACTCACTTTCGAGGTCAAAACTGGCGAGACAGGACAGCTGTACGGCTCGATTACCAACGCGGATATCGCTGAGGCGCTGGAAGAGCAAGCAGGTGTGGAGATTGACAGACGAGACATCCCGCTCTCGGAACCGATTCGCCAAGTAGGCGAGCATTTTGTGCCTATTCGTCTGATGGAAGAGGTGGAACCACAGGTACGTGTTGTGGTGAAACCAGAAGGAGGCGAGTTGCCAGTGAGCGCAGAGCCAGAAGAGGAGCACACTGGGTAAGCGTTTCCACCCACACACCACTACCAAGATATGACGGTGCAGAACGTCGGCCGATTGCTGCGCGAGGCCCGCGAAAGCAGGGGAGTTGAGCTAGAAGAGGCAGCAAACGCCACCCGTATCCGAGCGCGTTTTCTGGAGCTGCTAGAAGCTGGGGATTTCGCCGCCTTCCCCGCCGGGGACGTGCAGATACGGGGATTCCTACGGATCTATGCGCGGTACCTGAACGTACGGGCCGAAGAGGTGATGAAACTGTACGTCGGTGAGGGGCACGCCATGCCGGCGCTCCCGGTTGAAGCTGTGCCCGTCAGAGCGGAGGAGGAACCTGCCGGATCCACGGACGATCTCACATCGATCCGATTCCGTCCTCGCGACATCCCGGTGTCCTCCTCACTCCCACGGTGGATGAGCCTGGAGACCGTACTGGTAGTAGGCATCGTTCTCACCGTCTTGCTGTTGATGCTGGCTGCTGTCACCTATGTGATGAACCAGCCGCAGGATGCTCAATCCGCGCCATCGGCGGCACCGGTAGCCCCTACACTCGCCGGTCTGCCTCATCAACTGGCGACTCGAGCCGGTGAGGACGTCATCTTCACGCTGGAGGCTATCGAGCGCGTTCTGGGCCTGGGGCCGCGCGGGACAACCGTGCCGGATGAGACGGCTGCACCAGGTGACGAAGCGCTGGACACTGTGACCGGAATGGAGTTTGGTTCTCAGTCGCCGGGGCCACAGCGCCCTGGGTCCATAGACCCCGGATGGGAGGAAGACCTCGCGCCGTCCGAGATCCTGATCCACGTGAGCTCTTACTAGCAGGACGGACCGCATCCGGGTGCAGGTTGATGCAGACAATGACAGCGGGCGAAGGCCCGCTGTTGCCGTGTAACAGGTTGATTATGGACGAACTTCCGAGTTTCTACCTCATGTCGCTGGGTTGCCCCAAGAACCTCGTGGACAGCGAGGGGATGGCCACGCTACTGCGGCGGGCCGGCTATGGGTCCGCCACAGACCCTGAGAGAGCTGACTTCCTGATCGTCAACACCTGTGGCTTCATCGAGTCGGCGCGGGTCGAATCGCGCGCGGTGCTCAGTGAACTGACACGCAACAAGGAGCCAGAACAACGGATAATCGCTGCCGGATGTTACTCACAGCGATACCCGGGCCGGCTCGCCGAGTCGATCCCTGGCCTCGATGGGCTGATCGGAACAAGGCGATGGATGGACATCGTCGATCTGGTAGAGCAGGTCGAAGCCCGGCGGGACCGGCGTCCGGCATCCGGTCCAGTGACTCACGTGTCCCATACGGAGAGCTATGGGCGGGATCCAGCGGGGATCGTCCGCGGTGCGATTCAGGGAGCCACTGCATACCTGAAGCTGGCCGACGGATGTAGCCGGTCCTGCGCTTTCTGCGCGATCCCAATCATCAAAGGACCGACTGTAAGCCGTCCACCAGCGACTGTTCTGGCGGACGCCAGAACACTAGACGAGCTTGGCGTGCAGGAGATTATCCTGATCGCGCAGGACACGACAAACTACGGTCGTGATCTTGGCATGGGGTACGGGCTAACAGAACTGCTGGCTGATCTGGTCAGGGCGGTGCCCCAGGTGCCGTGGATACGACTGATGTACGGCTATCCTAGCCCCACCGGTCTTAGCGACAGACTCGCGGAGACTATGGCGGATCATCGACAGATCCTCCCCTATGTGGATCTGCCGCTACAGCACGCCCATCCGGAGGTGCTGCGGCGGATGCGCCGGCCGGCGAATATGGACCGCGTACGCAGGGGTATCGCGAGACTGCGGGAAGCCATGCCGGAAATCGCCATTCGGACGACCTTCGTGGTGGGCTTTCCAGGTGAGACGGAAAAGGAGTTTCGGACTCTCCTGCAGTTCGTGAAAGAGATCCGGTTTGACCGCTTGGGAGCGTTCACTTACTCGCACGAGGAAGGAACAGCAGCCACTGCGCTAGGCGATGACGTACCTAGACAGGTGAAAGAGGATCGCCGGGAGCGACTCTTCGCCGCGCAGCAGCCGATCTCGTTGGAGAAGAACCGAGCGCTGGTGGGAAAGGTGCTGAACGTGCTGATCGAAGGCGAGGGAGAGGGCGTGAGCGTTGGACGCTCCTATCGGGACGCTCCCGAAGTGGATGGCTTGGTGTTGGTCGAGACAGAGCTGCCCATCGGGCAGATCGTACCTGTGCGGATCACGACTGCGCTAGAATACGACCTGATCGGGGTCCGATCCTGACCCGTGCACCTGTCTCAGGGTCGTCGCTCTCAGATGTAGTGGAGTTCCCTCGCCACTCGGGATAACTCATCGCGGAATCGTGGGGCCGCGATGCCGATCAGCGCCTGGGCCCGCTCGCGGATGGTCTTCCCATAGAGATCGGCTACGCCGTACTCCGTCACCACGTAATGGACGTGGTAACGGGTGGTGACCACGCCGGCCCCCCTCTTGAGCATAGGCACGATCCGGCTGATCTCCTTACCTGGAACAGTAGCGGGAAGGGCGATGACGGGCACGCCTCCAGCAGATCGCGACGCACCGTAGATGAAGTCCAGCTGACCACCCACACCGCTGTAGAGCTTCGGACCGATGGAGTCAGCACAGACCTGGCCGGTCAAGTCCACCTCGATGGCTGAGTTGATCGCCACCTGTCGATCGTTCTGCGCAATGACAAAGGGGTCGTTCACGTACTCAGTGCGATGGAGCTCGATAAGAGGATTGTCGTGGGCCCATCTATATAGGCGCTGCGATCCGATCATGAAGCCGGCCGTGATCTTCCCCGGGTGGAGCGTCTTCTGCGCATTGGTCAGAACACCAGCTTCGACGAGATCGATGACACTGTCGGAGAAAAGCTCGGTGTGGACCCCCAAGTCCCGCTTGTTGTGCAAGAACTTGAGCACAGCATCCGGGATAGCCCCTAGCCCCATCTGCATGGTGGCGCCGTCGGGAATCAGCTCGGCGATGAACTCACCGATCTTGATGTGGACGTCGGAGAGATCGCCCTCCGTCATTGGCAGCTCCAACAGCGGGTAGTCGACCGGCACGATATAGTCCAGTCGGCTTACGTGAATGAAAGAATCCCCCAGGCAACGGGGCATATTCTCGTTCACCTCGGCGATGATGATGTCAGACGCCTCCGCCGGCGACTTTGTGAGCCCGGTCTCGATCCCGTAGGAGCAAAAGCCATGTTCATCCGGCGGGGATAGGTGAACGAAGGCCACATCGACTGGGAGTATCCGTTCCTTGAAAAGCAACGTGAACTCGGAAAGAAGGACCGGCGTGAAATCGGCACGTCCTTGCTGTACTGCTTCGCGCACGTTGGGGCCGATGAAGAGTGAGTTCGCCCGAATGTGGCCTTCCATCTCCGGAGCGACGTAGTCGTCGGACCCGAGAGTGAGAGCGTGGCAGATCTCCACGTCCTTCAGCCGCTCTGCCTGGGCAACCAGAGCTTCCATCAATATTCTGGGCACGCTACAATTGCCGGTGAGGAAGATTCGATCGCCCGATTGCACGGCCGCAGCAATGGCCTCCTCGGCCGTCGTGACACGACCCTCGAAAGCCTCCATCCAACTCATTGTACCCCCTCCTCGCCGGCGTAGTAGGCCCCAGCCAGGGTCTCCTCCACGATCTCCCCGGACTGTGTTGCCACCCCACGCGCAAGGCCCGGCATCGTGCGCATAGCCTCTTCCAGGCCCGCTTCCGCAATGCGCTGAATGTAGGGCCAGATGGCGTTGTTGAAGGCATGGGTTGCCGTGCGAGGAACGGCCCCCGGCACATTCGGGACACAGAAATGGACGACGTCCTCTTCCACGAAGACAGGATCGCGGAGCGTCGTGG
>SKQX01000048.1 GCA_007118795.1 Thermoflexales bacterium
GGAGGTGTAACACAATGGTATCGCTCAAGGACTTCAACGTAGAGACTCTACCCACGTGGTGCGCCGGCTGTGGGAACTTCGCCATCCTCAGCGCCATCAAGATGGCCCTGGCCGAGCGCGATATCGCGCCCCACGAGGTCTTCTTCGCCACTGGCATCGGCTGCGGCAGCAAGCTTCCCCACTATATGCGCAGCACCGGCTTTCACGGACTGCACGGACGGACACTGGCTCTTGCCACGGGGTGCCGGCTTGCCAATCACGGGTTGCCCTTGATCGCCGTCCACGGCGATGGCGACAGCTGGAACGAGGGCATGAACCACTTCGCCCAGACGGTGCGGCGGAACGTAAATCTGGTCGATCTGGTGCAGGACAACCGCATCTACGGTCTCACAAAAGGACAGTACTCGCCAACGAGCGAGAAAGGAAAGCGGACTCCCACTTCGCCCGCGGGCGCCATCGAACGGCCCGTGAACCCCTTGGCTCTGGCCTTAAGCCTCGGTGGGACCTTCGTATCCCGCGGTTACTCTGGAGAGCTCCAACATCTGGCCTGGCTCATCGGACAGGCCTTGGAGCATCCAGGCTATGCTCTGGTGGACGTGCTGCAACCGTGTGTAACGTGGAACCGCTCCTATGCTTACGCTTACTACAAGGAACGTGTGTACAAGCTGGAGGAGGAACAGCCGTACGACTCCGCTGATCCCGCGGCGGCCTGGGAGAAGGCCCACGAATGGGGCGAGCGAATCCCCATAGGAATCCTCTACAGGGATGCGTCACTGCCCAGCTACGAGGATCAGGTGCCAGCCCTGGCGGCTGATCCCCTGGTTGAGCAGCCCCTGAAGCCGCTCACGGCCGAGCAGGTGGGCGCCCTGAAGACCGAGATGATGTAGCCCCGTCCTGCTAAGGAGCTCCAGTCCTTTCAGATTGGGCTCATAGAGCGGTATGGTACCGTAGTCAAGGAGGACAAGGATGCCTAGAGAAGTCGTCGATCTTCCGTACCAGGTGGAGTACTTATCCATTCTGGACGAGGATGGACACGTACTGGATGAGGATCTCGAGCCCGAAATCCCGGAGGATCGCCTTCTCCGGCTGCATCGTACCATGCTTCTGGCCCGACGCTTCGATGAACGCATGCTCCACCTCCAGCGTCAGGGGCGCATAGGGACGTTTGCCCCGGTCCGCGGCCAGGAGGCAGCCCAGATGGGGATCGTGGCGGCGTTGCGAGAATCTGACTGGATGGTACCCTCCTTCCGTGAACAAGCGGCGTCGCTGTGGCGCGGGCAGTCGCTAGAGAGCTTTCTCCTCGCGTACGGCGGGTTCTACCAAGGCAACGAGTTGCCCGGCAATCAAATGCCCGAGGGGTCCCGTAACCTGCCTGTGGCAGTGCCTGTAGGTACGCAGCCTCTCCACGCTGTTGGCCTCTCGTATGCCATCCAGTATCGTGGTCAGGACGATGTGGTCGTGACGTTCTTCGGCGACGGGGCTACGTCTGAGGGTGACTTCCACGAAGCGATGAACTTCGCGGGGGTGTTCCAGACGCCCACGATCTTCGTGTGCCAGAATAACCAGTGGGCAATCTCGGTACCTCGCTCCCGTCAGACGAACTCGGAAACCCTGGCGCAGAAAGCGCTAGCATACGGTTTTCCCGGTCGTCAGGTCGACGGCAACGACATCCTGGCGGTCTACGTCGCTGCCGAAGAGGCCGCTGAGCGAGCTCGTTCCGGTGACGGGCCGACAATGATCGAGTGTATCACGTACCGCCTCTCAATGCATACGACGGCTGATGACCCCAGCCGCTACCGCGAGGAGGAGGAGGTCGAGGAGTGGCGGAGACGGGATCCCCTGCCCCGCTTCCAGGCTTATCTGAAGCAGAGAGACATGCTGTCGGACAGCGACATCGAGGAAGCCGAGGAGGAGATTCTGGGCGAGATCCAGGACGCCATCGATGGGGCTGAGGAGCGGATGGAGGAACTCGCCAACGAGGAGTTGTCCATGTTTGACCATATGTACGCCGAGATGCCCCCTTACCTCCGCGAACAGCGGGATCAACTGGCGAGGGAGCTGGGGAGGAAGGAGGGAAACGATGCCTAAGATGACTATGGTTGATGCCCTCAACACCGCACTCCATCAGGAGATGGAGCAGGATGACAGCGTCATGGTCTTGGGCGAGGACGTGGGCGTGGATGGCGGGGTCTTCCGGGTCACCGAGGGTCTTCTCGACGCCTTCGGTGAGAAGCGCGTGATCGACACACCCCTGGCCGAGGCAGGCATCGTCGGAACGTCCATCGGCATGGCGATATTCGGACTGAGGCCCGTATGCGAGATCCAGTTCTCGGGCTTCAGCTACCTGGCCTTCCACCAGCTTGAGGCGCACGCGGCGAGAATGCGATGGCGCTCACGCGGTGCCTACACCGTCCCTATGGTTCTCCGCACTCCGTATAGCGGCGGGGTGCGAGCGCTGGAGCACCACTCCGAGAGCCGAGAGGCCTACTGGGCGCACACGCCGGGCCTCAAGATGGTCATACCCTCCACGCCCCGCAATGCCCGTGCCCTTCTGATCAGCGCCATTCGAGATCCCGACCCGGTGATATTCTACGAGCCCAAGGCTGTCTACCGCGCCTTCCGCGAGGAAGTGCCTGAGGAGGAGGAGACCTGGCCCATCGGTAAGGCCCAGGTCGTGCGCGAGGGCGAGCATCTTACGATGATATCCTACGGGGCCATGATGCGCCCTACGCTGGAGGCAGCCGACAAGCTGGCTCAGGAGGATGATGTCGAGGCTGAGGTGATCGATGTTCTGACCATTGCTCCCCTTGACCACCACACTTTCGCGGAATCGGCGAAGAAGACCGGTCGGGTCGTGATCATCCACGAGGCTCCGCGCAGCTTCGGGCCCGGCGCGGAGATTGTGGCGCGGTTGATAGAGAGTTCCTTCTGGTACCTGGAGGCGCCCATCCGCCGCGTGACCGGCTACGATGTCGTGATCCCACTCTTCGCGTATGAGAAAGCCTACCTGCCCAGCGCTGGCCGAGTTCTGGCGGCGGCTCGCGAGACGTTGGAGAGCCCCGCTTAGGGCTGTGAATTCGGTTCGGAATGCCAACTTCGCCGTTTTCGGCGTAGCACTCGCTAGCGAACGAGCTGGCACAAGAGCAAGGAGATGCTAAGAACATGGCTCGGAGATTTAACTTACCAGATCTGGGAGAGGGCATCCACGAAGGAGAAGTAATCGAGGTCTTGGTCTCCGTCGGCGAACAGGTCGAGGAGGGCGACGACATCTTGGTGGTCGAGACGGACAAGGCTGCCGTCGAGATCCCCTCACCGTACACCGGCGAGGTAATTAGCATTGAAGTTGAGCCCGGGGAGCTGGTCAACGTGGGCGACACGATGATCACGTTTGACGGGGGAGCGGCGCAGGAGGTCGAGGAAGCTGAGGCCGGGCCTGAAGCCCCCGACGAGCGACCCCAGGAAGACTTTGAGGAAGCGGAGGCCGCGGAGGCCGAGCAACCCCCAGCGAAAGCGGTTCGGGAGCGCGAGGGCCCGATTCCCGCGTCGCCATCCACCCGACGACTGGCGCGGGAGTTGGAGATCGATCTGCGGGAAGTTCCGGCCAGCGGTCCCGGCGGTCGGGTCACCGCTGAGGATGTGCGTGCCTTTGCCGAAAGAGAAGAGGAGGTGGAGGAAACACCTCCGGACGAGGCTCGGGAGAGGATTCCCACCGAGCTCCCGCAGGTGATTCCCCACGGTATCGTACCTTCCTTGCCGGATTTCACCCGTTGGGGCACCGTTGAGCGCACACCCCTCCGTTCGGTGCGCCGCTCGACGGCCAAGCAGATGGCCTTATCTTGGTCGCAGATCCCTCACGTCAACCATCAGGACAAGGTGGATATCACAGCGCTGGAGCAGTTTCGTCAGAAGCATAAGGCGCGCATCGAGGACCAGGGTGGCCGGCTGACGCCCACCGTCTTTGCGATGAAGGCGACAGTAGCCGCGCTAAAGCAGCATCCGCGATTCAACGCCAGCCTGGATCCGGAGACGGAGGAGATCATCCTCAAGCGCTACTACCACATCGGGGTTGCGGTCGACACCGATCGGGGCTTATTAGTGCCGGTGATCCGGGACGTGGACCGCAAGAGTATTGCCCAGCTGTCGGTTGAGCTATTCGAGATCGTACAGCGCACCCGCTCCGGCGAGATATCGCTGGAGGAGCTGCAGGGGGGGACGTTCACCATCACGAACATCGGTATCCTGGGTGGAACCGGGTTCTTCCCCGTGATAAACTTCCCCGAGGTGGCCATCCTGGGGATGGCCCAGGCCGCTTGGGAGCAGGTCGTTCACCGCAATGAGGAGGGCGAGTTCGAGATCGAACCTCGGTACATGCTGCCCTTAATGGTTGCGTTTGACCATCGCGTGGTCGACGGAGCTGACGCCGCTCGTTTCATGGGTGTCGTGAAGAGTGCATTGGAGACTCCGGACCAGATGTTGCTCCTGATGTAATAGTAGATCCACTTACGCTTTCCGCCTCGGGGTGGGAGAGGTGGAGTGGGGAGGATATGAACCATGGTGATGGGAGAGCAGACGTTAGAAACGGAAGTGGCGGTCATCGGCGGCGGACCTGGTGGCTATGCAGCGGCTTTTCGAGCCGCCGACCTGGGGTTTGAGGTGGCGCTGATCAACCAGGAAAACAGGTTGGGTGGTGTCTGCCTCCTCCGAGGGTGCATTCCCAGCAAGGTGCTTCTCACGGTGGCTGAGTTGATTCACGATACACGCCAGGCTCGCGACTGGGGTCTCGATTTTGGTGAGCTGGAAGTCGATGTGGAAGCCCTGCGGAAGCGCAAAAACCTTGTCATCGACCGCTTGGTCAACGGGCTGGAAACACTAGCAGAGAAGCGGGATGTGCAGTTGGTGCACGCCCGAGCCGTCTTCGAGGCGTCCGATCAGCTGCGGCTCCAGGGTGAGGTGGATGTCGCCCACGTGAAGTATGATCACGCGATCCTGGCCTCCGGCTCCACGCCTATCGCGCTGCCGGACACCCAATTCGGCGAGGACAGCCGCATCATGAGCTCAAAAGAAACCCTGGCTCTGCCGGAGATTCCGAACAAGCTCCTGGTTGTGGGTGCTGGTTTCAACGGGGTCGAACTGGGTTCCGCCTACGCTATGATGGGCAGCCGTGTTACGATGGTGGAGATGACGGACCAGATCCTGCCGGGCGTCGACCGGGACTTGGTCAAGCCTCTGGCACGCCGTTTGAGGACAGTGTTTGATGCGATCCATCTGAACACCACCGTCGCGTCATTGGAGGAGACCGCAGATGGTGTGGCGGTTGGCCTGGAGGGCGAGGTCGAGGAGTCGGAGCTTAC
>SKQX01000065.1 GCA_007118795.1 Thermoflexales bacterium
ACGAGCAGGAGAATGTCCATCGAGCCCCGCTCAATCAGCCATCGAGGTCGAACCGCTTGAGCAGTGGCGTGTCGTCCTCAGCCGGCAGGGGGATCGGCGTTGGCGGATCCTCGCCGTAGACGACCTCGACCCCCGCGAAGGAGATCACGTCGCCGGAGTGGAGGACGCACTCCTCGACCGGGTAGTCGTTGATGCGCGTGCCCCCCGAGCTGCCCAGGTCGACGAGAATGTAGTGACCGTATCGGTGGCGCAACTGGGCGTGATGTCGGGAGACCCGCGGGTCGTCGATGATCACGTCGTTGCTGAGGGCTCTACCGATGGAGACCCGGGGCTCCGTCAGGGTGATGTGCCGATGACCCTCCAGAATGAGAAAGGGCCGCCCCTTAGGGCCCTCCGACGGGTCTGTCCCGTCCTCCAGAGCCTTGGCTGCCTCCATCTGTCGCGTCTGGGCCAACTGATCCTCCTCACCTGGTTCCCGCCGAGCATCGACCCGGATCGCTCGCGGGGCGACCGCTTCATCGGGTCGAATGTGGACGACCGGCCTTCTGTCCAGGGCCATATCAGCCTCGGACACCAGTGCCGATATCTGGTGGGCCAGGGCGTCCTCGACGGCCGCCTCCCCCTCCCGCGGAGGGTTCTCCATCAACGCCTGGTAGTCGTCAGGGTGGATGTGGACCCAGTAATGGGTCGGCGCCTGGCGCGCCCCTCCATCGGAGCAAAGTTGATGCTCCTCGATGGCCCGTTCCAGGTGTGCGGCAACCTTCGTCGGCGACAGACGATCGCCAAACAGGCGGAGGAACGTGCCCTCCACAACCTGTTCGGCCAGCTCCTCGAACTGATCGATCTTGTTCACGGCGGACATTATAGTGCTGCGGTGCGAATTGGCAAGTACATGGGAACCGAGTGGGGATGGCTCACGATACCGCGCCACGGTACCAGGCCACCGTCCGCCGCAAGCCATCGCGAAATCCGAGGCGCGGTTGGTAACCCAGGGCCGAGGCCGCCGCGCTGACGTCGGCCACGGAATGGCGGACGTCGCCAGGCCGCGCTGGCGCGTGGTGGGGGATGATGCGCGTCCCCAGGATGTCGTTCAGGGCATCGAGAAGGTCCAGGAGAGAGTGGCGGCGACCGGCAGCGACGTTGAGGACACGACCGGGTGCGTCGGGCGCGGTGCAGGCCAGTATGCTGGCCTCGACGACGTCGGAGACATAGACGAAGTCGCGGGACTGCTCACCGTCGCCGTATATCGTCGGCGGGTGGGCGTTGAGCATCGCTGTGACGAAGTTGGGGATGACGGCGGCGTAATGGGAGGCTGGATCCTGACGCGGTCCGAACACGTTGAAGTAACGGAGGGCGACCGTCTCCAGGGGATAGGTGGCTGCGAACGCCTGACAGGCATACTCGGCAGCCAGCTTCGAGGCCGCGTAGGGCGATCGGGGGGCAGGGAGCATCTCCTCGCGTTTGGGCAGGATGGGGCTGTCCCCGTAGACGGCGCAGGACGAGGCGAGGACGAGCCGGTCGACCCCGGCGTCACGGGCCGCGATGAGCAGGGACACCGTCCCTGTGGCGTTGACTGCGTGGGCGGTCAAGGGATCCTCGATGGAGCCGGGCACCGAGGGCAGAGCGCCCAGGTGAAGCACGTAGCGGACATCCGCCACGGCGCGGCGCACGGAGGCAGGATCCCGCAGGTCACCCTCGACCAGGTCGATCTTGGCCAGGAACCGCCCGATGTTGGCTCGCCGACCGGTGCTGAAGTTGTCGAGGACGCGCACGTCAGCCTGGCGCGCCAGCAGCTCCCCAACCAGGTTGGAGCCGATGAAGCCAGCACCGCCGGTGACGAGATAGGTGGGCATGGTTGGATTCTCCTTGCTGGGCCCATTCTATGTGGGAAACTCGGTTTGGGCAAGGGCGGATGTGGGGTCGGGTTGGAGGTTGCAGGTTAAAGGTTGAAGGTTGGGATGATATCTCCTTGTCATTCTGAAGAGCGGAGGAAGAAGCGCAGGGGCTGGAGCGGCGAAGAATCTGGCTCACGCTGGCCCAAGACAACTGGCCGTTGGGCGCTCCTCGACCGTCGAGGACGCTCTGATCACCGATGTACGGTTGTCGTGTCAGGGCGATGAAAGGTGACCTGGATCTACGCGTCGGAGAAAGCCAGCCACATCGCGTTCCAGGATGGGCCGAAGCCGCCGGGCTTTGTCGAGGTTGATCCGCAGCTGGTCGTAGTCGATGGGTGCGGCGTAGGCGTGCCGGAAGAAAGGCCGGAAGCTGCGTAGGCCGTTCAGCAGCACGTAGCTCTCTTGAGACAGCAAGGTAGGGCGCACGCCTGTAATCTCGTGGCTCATTCGGCGCAGCAACTGGATGTGCCAATGGGGCGTGTCGGTGATCCGGTTCTCGAAATAGCCGGCGATGACCCTGAGCAGGTCTTCGATGGCGTTGTAGAGATTATGAAGCTGATAGGCTACGCTTTCGAGCTGCATCTGGGCGTCTGGTTCCAGACCAGACCCGCGCTCCTCCAGCTTGGCGAACGTGTCATCAATCAGGCCCATCTGGGCCTCCACGTCCGATGCCAGCAGGATCAGGATGTCCTCGTCCATCGAATCCCCCTCTCTCTGATCTGACGGGCGAAATGGCACGTCGTCAGATCTACGAGGTCGACCTCGCGGCCCAGGGTTGTGGACAGGATGCTCATCGCCGCGAAGAACGACTCCGCCTCTACGTGTGGGACGGCCACGTCGACGTCAGAATCGTCGCGGAACCGCCCAGGGCGGATCAGCGACCCGAAGACGTAGGCTTCGGAGATACCCAACGCTGCGCCGTGCTCCTCAAGCAGACGGAGGAGCTGGGACAGCGTGGCCAGGCGTTCCCCTTCCAGCCGCGCCCGCTGTCTCGCCCGGGCCCGCTCCAATAATGACGTGTCAAATGCCATCGTCGGCCTGCCGATGATCCCCGTCCCGATCCGTGCAAGGATCATCAGTACACTGGAGTTGTCGTTCGTTCACAAGTGATCGCAACGGCTTACTTTGGCGAGGGGCGCGATGGGGTGTGGCATCTGGTGCGGCAGAGAGCAGGTGTTGGATCGCCAGGGTGAGACCTACCGCCGCCGCGGCTGCGGCTGGCCGCAGTGAGTCGGTGGTTCAGCCCTCTTGCGGCACGCACAGGAACCCGCGCTCTGCGAAATGGCGATCAAAGGAGAACGCCCGGTGCAGCTTCAGCATCTCCATGAGCCGAAAGCTCGTGCAGTCCACCAGGCTGAGCTCGCGGCGATCGGCCCCCAGCAGCGCATTCAACGCGGCCTCGTGCACGGGCCGGGTCACCCATTCCACCTTCACCATTGACATCACCGCCCGGTGAAGATCCCCCACTGCCGCCATGCCGAGACGGCTGCGAACCAGCGCCGTCGACTCCACCACCACATAGTTGCTGGTGAGCAGGGGGACCTGGCCCTCAATCCAGCGCCGCCAGCGCCTTCCCGCCGCCGCGTGGTGCGCGTCATCCGCGTCGAGAAGAGCGAAGAGGCCCGACGTATCGACGAACACCGGTTCGTCGCTACAGGTCACCGTACGCCTCTGCCAGGTAGTCGTCGTGCCTGTCCGAGATGTCGCTCAAGCCGCTCCGGTAGCGCCCCACCACCTCCAGTGCGCGCTCCTGCCGTGTCGCCGCTAACTCGTCCCCGTAGCGTGCCAGCCAGTCGTCGATAGCGCGGCGGATGACCTCGGCCATGGACGTGCTGTTCTCCTCAGCGATCGACCGGATCTGGCGGGACTGCTCCTCCGTGAGTTGAATCTGCGTGCGGACCATATGTCCCTCCCATGATGTTATCACTTAAGTGGAAATGATAACACGTGGGTGGGAGAATGCAAGCGGACCTCAGGAGCGCGAGGGACTGTGGGTCCATACGATCGTCCTCATTGTGATACGCGGGCGAAGTGAGGTGACCCTTGGCCAATTCAACGGGGCCCACGGGGCGCTGCAGGGATGCCGATAGCCAGCTCAACCGTAGACCCAGATGATCGTCTGCCCGGCGATCCGCCTGCCGCGGGGTGTCATGAGTACCCACTCGTTCTCGGTGTGGACCAGTATCTCGGCTGGCACTGGGAGATGGACAGCGTCAAAGTCGCGCGACCGCCGGGCGAAGGGCTCGGCGGATGCCGTGACGATGATCAGCAGGTCGACATCGCCGCCCACACCCCAGTCGCCCCGGGGGTACGAACCGGAATGGCCGATGCGCGTCACGCCCCGATGGCGCTCCACGGCCTCCCGCGCCCGGCGGCGTACAGCGGCGTGGGCCTGCCCAGCGTCGGGCTAGTTGATCACGGACGAAGTCGACGATCGTACGGTCATGGCAGATCACTTCCTGGCTCACCAACGGGCCGTAGTGCTCGAGAGGCGCGCCCTCCGGGTGACCTTGGGGATAGCGCGATGGGATGAAGAAGTTGTCGAGCGCCTGACCCGGCTCGACAAGGCTATCAGCAGGCGAAGCGGCTTCTGGGAGCCGGCGCAGGAGTCGGCCGATGACGTGGCCCCACACCTCCTGGCGGTGGGATAGACGGAGCGCGTTGACCGCCCTTTCCGTGGCCTGATGCGCGGCGAAACAGGTGCGTTCGTGCCGTCCCGCCTGCGCCGAGTCGACGGCCTGGTCCAGATCACGCAGCGATTGACGCAGCCGGTCGACGGAACGATTCGGCATAGGTGGGTCCTGGCGCCTCAGATGAGAGCAGCGCGGCGGTCCGGGGTGCTGCTCGGTGCAGGTATGTTACGTCGGAACCGGGGTCTGGACAAGAAATGCGCGCCGGGGACGGGTGCAGGGGAGCGAGGGGCGGGTTTGAACCGCTCAGGGGGTTTCGGGTTGGTGTCGTCCCGGGCGACCCTGTGGGTGATGGTGCCAGTGCGGCGGCGTGGGTCAACGGCTCACTTCGGCGAGAGGCCGCGTTGGGGTGATGGCATCTGGTGCGGCAGCCAGGAGACGTTGGACCGCCGGGGCAGGGATGGCCCGACAGGATGTGGTGTGAGCCGAAGATGTCAGTGGGTTCATTCCGTACTCAGTGCTTCAGTGATTCTACGCTTTCGGTTCGAGGGTGCCCCAAGGGTTCGAAGGGCCTGCGGATGGGACCTGCCACCCAGGGTTGAAGGGACGGTGCCCGGTACCTTTGGCCTTGCTAGGCACCGTCCCGGGGATGACCAGCGGGGGAGGCTCTGGCGTAAGGGTTGTTCGGTGCCGTGGGCTTACACCAGGTCGCAGGCCTCTTCGGGCATCCAGTGGGCGTCCTCGCCCTCCCATTTCACGTTGCAGCCGATGGGATTGGTCAGGGGTGTGCTGACCGGCTTGCCCGC
>SKQX01000182.1 GCA_007118795.1 Thermoflexales bacterium
ACGCATGCTGCTCGATCAGATGAACCGGTATGACTACGTGATTCAGCACGCCGAGGTTATCCCCTACCCATTCGACAGCGCCGGCAATGGGGCCGTAAAGGATGGCTTGATCAGCCTCGATGGCTACCAACTGGTGGTATGGATTCTGGGACAGGAATCCTATCGGGACGGCGCTATGAGCAAGTCAGAACAGGCGCTGTTGAGGGAGCATCTCGATGGCGGAGGCGCGCTCTTCATCAGCGGGTCGGAGATCGCGTGGACGCTCGACAACCTGGGCGACGCTGATGACAGGGATTTCTTCCGGCAGTACCTGCGAGCAGCCTTCGTCGGTAACGGCACTGACACCTGGCAGGTGGCGCCGGTGTCCGGATCGATATTTGACGGTTTGGGGTCCTTCCGGTTCGACACCCCGGGCATGTATCTTCCCAGGCACCCGGACCAGGTCGGCGTCTCCGCTGGCTCGACTGAGGCCCTACGGTACGAGGGAGGCCGGGGTGGGACCGCCGCGATCCAGTACGCTGATGGATGTGAGCGGGTGGTTACCTTCGGCTTCCCTTTCGAGACCATCAGGCCTGAGAGTCGAGCCGCCGTTATGGAGCGGGTGCTCGACTACCTCGGCGCGTGTCTGTACCTTCCACCCCAGGTTACGATCACGACGCCAACAGACGGGAGTGCTCATAACCGGGTTCCGGCCTTCGAAGTGAGCGTGCAGGACCATGGCCGGGGTCTAGCGGGAGTCGAGGTCCAGATCCAGCGCTTGCACGACGGTCTCATCTGGACGGGGGAAGACTGGGGCTCAGACTCAGAACGGTGGTTGGAGGCCAATAAGGCCGAGGAAGCGGCAAGGTGGTTCTACCACCTCCCCGACATGGGTCGCATGGCCGATGGGAACTACACACTCCGAGCGCGGGCCCGGGCGGCCGACGCCACGCTCAGTGCAGACGCGGCCAAGGTCGAGATCATCGTCGACACACAACCCCCGCCGACCCCAGCGGGGCTGATAAGGCCGGTGGAGGAGGTCGAGCTCAAGGCTCTGCGGGTGGAACTGCATTGGGAGACAGTCGACCAGGACGGGGGTTCTAGAATCGGGTATCAAGTGGAGGTAAACGGTCACATCCATGCCGCGCCGGACTCACCGCACGCCGTATGGCTTCGAGGGTCGGGCCCGCACGAGTGGAGGGTGCAGGCGGTGGACCAGGCCGGCAACGAGTCGGGCTGGACCAGCAAAGCGACCTTCTACCTCGATCAATCCCACCTGATGGATCTGTGGCTGCCCATCATTCTGCGGGAGTTCGACCGCTGATCGCCCCCATCGTGACAGCTCATTACCGCCCTTTCGGGTAGGAACCGGCGACAGAACGGTAGCGGCGATACCGGTTCAAGGATAGGAGAGAGTAGGCCGGTGCGCGCAGTCGGATGTCAGCGGCGCCGGCGAACGGCAGGAGGAGAGAAACATGCCCAGTGACAACTGGATGGAGGAGACCATACCTAGCCGCCGCTCCGACGGAGGTCAGGGAGGATACGGGGGGAACGGACCGGGTCCCCAGGGAGTACCGACCCGGGTGTGGGTGTTCGCGTCGGTTGTTGGCATCGTCCTGTTTGCCCTGCTGAGTTTCGGCGGCCTCTACCTCCTGCAGTCGAGCCGCGGCCCGGTGGGTCCAACCCCCACGGCCATCGTGTGGACGGCGACGCCCTCACCGATCCCGGAGGTCAGCCCCACGCCGACGATGACCCCGACGCCCGAGATGGATGAAGAACCTGAACCCACGCCCACCGTCGCGGCGGAGATCCAGATCGGTGGCTACGTCCAGGTCACGGGTACGGGCGAGCACGGCCTGAGCCTGCGCGCAGGTCCCGGGGCGAATTACGCTCGGATGGACGTGGCGGCCGAGGGCGAGACCTTCGTCGTCGTCGAGGGACCGCAGGCCGTCGCCGGTGAACCCTGGTGGAGGATTCGCGATCCCGACGACGAGGCACGGTTCTTCTGGGCCATCGGCACCTACCTGCGACCGGTACCGCGACCGTGACCTCCGCTGCGCCGGCCGACTCCCAGTACAGGCAAGTCCTCAGCCGGACTTGGCCGTATGGTCACGACGCGCCAGGGACTCCGTACGATGGTGACGACCCCGGGAATGGCAGCGTCCAGACTAGTCTCGCAGCCTCCTATCGGCCCACTTCAGGCAGCCGTTGGGAGTACGGCTCGACAAGGGAGCCGTAGTCTGTCTCGCACGGTTGAGCAGCCCGACTTAGGACCACCAGAAGGGTGACTATGCCCGTTGAAGAGATCCGACAACGCGCCGCAGATCTGCGCCAACAGATCCGCTGGCAGGATCATCGCTACTACGTCTTGAACGCTCCCTCGATCAGCGACGCCGAGTACGACAGGCTGATGGACGAGCTCCGCGCCTTGGAGGATGCGCATCCAGAACTGATCACGCCCGATTCCCCCACCCAGCGCGTTGGCGCCGAACCCGCGGATGCATTCACGAAGGTCGATCATCCCTCCCCTATCCTCAGCCTGGACAAAGCCTCCACGCCCGAGGAGATTCGCGCCTGGTGGATACGGGTCCAGAAGCAGCTGCCTGGCCACACCGACGATGGCCAAGGCTACCGGGAGGGCTCGGCTTGGGTCGTGGAGCCCAAACTCGACGGTCTGACGGTGGTACTGCATTACCAGAACGGACTGTTCGTCCAGGGGGCTACGCGCGGCAACGGATACGTCGGCGAGGACGTTACCTCGAACCTGCGCACCGTGGGGACACTCCCGCTGCGAATCCCCGTCGTGCGCCGGCCTGAGCCACGGGATCATCCCGAACCCAAGACCCCTCCGCCCTCGCTCCCGGAGCGCTTGGTCATCCGGGGAGAGGCGATTATGCTGATCCAGGACTTCGAAGCGCTCAACCAGCAGGAGGCGGCGGCTGGACGGAGCCCCTTCGCCAATCCGCGAAACGCGGCAGCTGGGAGTCTGCGGCAGTTGGATCCCCGCGTGACCGCTGGACGGCCCCTGACGATCCTGGCCTATGGCATCGTTGCGGCCGATGGTCCCGTCCCCGGAACTCAGTGGGAGACTCTCTCCTACCTGCGAGCCCTCGGCTTTCGCATCCCCGATGCCGTCGCCCGCTTCGAATCGCTGGAGGCGGTCATCGCCCACTGCGAGAGCTGGCTGGTGAGACGCGACCAGTTCCCGTACGAAGTGGACGGACTGGTGATCAAAGTCGATGATCTGGCGGTTCAGGAGGCAATGGGCATCGTGGGAAGGGCACCGCGCGGAGCAGTCGCCTTCAAATTCCCCGGGCGGGAGGCGACGACGCGCTTACTCGACGTGGGGGTAAACGTGGGGCGAACCGGCACCCTGGTGCCTTACGCTGTGCTGGAGCCCGTGGATCTCGGCGGCGTCACCATCCAGCGTGCCACACTCCATAACTTCGAGGATGTGCGGCGAAAGGACATCCGCGTCGGCGACCGAGTGATCGTTCGTCGTGCCGGTGATGTGATCCCCTACGTAGTCGGCCCCGTGATCGAGTCCCGCACCGGGCACGAGGAGATCGTCCAGATACCGTCCACATGCCCGTCGTGCGGCGAGCCGGTGACATCGCGAGCGGATGAAGTGGCCATTACCTGCGTGAACGTAGACTGTCCAGAACAGCGAGTGCAACGCATCGACCACTTCGTCGCGGTGATGGACGTCGACGGATTGGGCCAGCGAACGGTAGAGCGTCTGGTTGAGGAGGAGCTGATACGCCATGCGGGGGATCTGTACGCCCTTGAGCTTCAGGACCTGATGGCCCTGGAGGGATTCGCCAGCACCAGCGCCAACAATCTGATCAGAGCCATCGAGGAGTCCAAGGACCGGCCTTTGGCTCAGGTCATAGCTGCCCTGGGCATCCCTGGCGTCGGGGGCGTGGTGGCTCGCACCCTAGAACGCCATTACACCGAGATGGCCAGTCTACGCCGGGCCACGGTCGAGGACCTGGAATCCATCGCAGGCATCGGCCCGCGTACGGCACGGGCGGTGGTGACCTGGTTCGCCCAGGCACCGAACCGTTCGTTCCTGGAGAAACTGGAGAGGGTCGGCGTCAGCATGTGTCGCCGACTGCTGCCCGAGGCGGCTATGCAGGCTGCCCGACCCCAAACAGGTTCATTGGAGGGGCTGACCTTCGTCATCACCGGAACGCTCTCAAACCCTCGACGGGAGATTGCCGCCCTGATCGAGAGGCATGATGGAAAGGTGACCAGCAGCGTGAGCAACAACACCGACTACCTCTTGATCGGAGAGTCGCCCGGAGCGCGAAAGGTGAGCCAGGCCGAAGCAAAGGGCACCCGGGTGATCGGCGAGGAGCAGTTGCACGACTTGATATGGCCAAATTGATTTTGAAGAAGGGCCGAGCGACGCCCGTCATCCGTCGCCATCCCTGGGTCTTCTCCGGTGCCATCCAGCGCATCGAAGGAGACCCGCAGGACGGCGAAGTGATCGAGGTGTACGACGCAGGAGCGAACTGGCTGGCAAGAGGGTACCTTAATCGCCAGTCCCAGATCGCGGTGCGGCTGCTGACCTGGGTCGAGGAGGAGAGTGTCGATGGCACTTTCTGGCGCCAGCGTCTGGAGCGGGCCCTTGGGGCTCGCCAAGCCCTGTCCCAAGATGCAACCACCACCGCATACCGTCTGGTGCACGCTGAGTCCGACTACCTGCCGGGCTTGATCGTCGACCGCTACGGTGACTGGCTCGTGCTCCAATTGCTGACTCTGGGCATGGAGCGGCGCCGCGAAGAGATCGTCGAACTGCTGGCAGCGCTGTTGGAACCTCGGTCGATCTACGAGCGCTCCGACGTCGACGTCCGCAAGAAGGAGGGCTTGGAGCCGCGAAGCGGTCTTCTCTGGGGTGACGAACCGCCCGACCAGATCGAGATCCTGGAGAATGGCCATCACTTCCTGGTGAACGTGCGAGAAGGTCACAAGACGGGTTTCTACCTCGACCAGCGGGAGAACCGAGCGCGCCTGACGGCTCTCTGCGACGCGCGCAGAGGCAGGATCGACGTGCTCGATCTCTTTGCCTACACCGGAGCCTTCGCTGTCTATGCCGCGGCTGGGGGCGCCTCGGAGATCACCCTCGTCGACACGTCGGGCCGGGCCCTCGAACTCGCTCGCCAGATCCACACCCTCAACGGTATCGGGTGCCCCGGCAGGGTCGACCCTGGGGCCAGCGGGGCAGGGCAGCCCGCACCGGGTTCAGGATCAGCGCACATAGACTACCTGACCGGCGACGTCTTCACCCTGCTGCGAGCATTCCGTGCCGAGAAGCGGTACTTCGATGTGATCGTGCTGGACCCGCCGAAGTTCGCCTCCACCAAGCGGGAGGTGGAGAGGGCCGCCCGGGCGTACAAGGACATAAACCTGCTCGCCTTTCAGATCCTGCGGCCCGGGGGCCTCCTGTTCACCTTCTCCTGCTCTGGCCGCGTCTCCGCTGACTTGTTTCAGAAGATCGTCTTTGGCGCCCTAGCGGACACCAAGCGCGAGGCCCAGATCATTGGGCGCCTGGCTCAGAGCGCCGATCACCCAGTGGCACTGACATTCCCGGAGGGAAGCTACCTCAAAGGGTTGATCTGCAGGGTCTGGTAGCCGCTCTCCGGCGCCGGATCCAACCCGACGGGGCTCGCCCCTTTCGCCGGAGCGGGGAAGGGCCCGCGAGATGAGCGGGAGCGGTAACTGCACAGGAGGATTGATGATCCGCCGTATGACCGCCACACTATTGATAGGCCTGGGCACCCTCGGTGTCACCCTCTGTGGTCTGGGCGTGTTCTCTATCTGGCGCACCGCCGATAGCGTCACCAAGGCAGCGGAAGACGCGCTGATCCTAGTGACCGATACCCTGGATGATGTGGATGACTCCCTCAGCGTAACCTCCAACACGCTCGACGGGGTCGCCGTCGCCATGGATGGGTTGTACACGATCACCCTCGATATGGGTGCGGCCCTGAGTACCACCAAGATGACCATCGATGAGATGGCCGTCATGACGGGCGGCGATCTGCCGCGGAGCATCGAGTCGTCCTTGCTGGCTCTAGAGGCCCTGGAGGAGACCGCAGCGGCCATCGATCAGTTCCTCGTCGGTCTGCAGCGACTGGGAATCGGGAGCTACAACCCGGATATGCCAATGGATCAGGCGGTGGCCCAAGCCTCCCTGGGCCTCGAGCCGATGCCCGAGAACCTACGCACCATGGCCGCTGGGCTTGAGCTCACGGGGGAAAACCTCAGCAGTTTGCGCGTCGGCATTGGCCTGATGGGAGATCACATGCTGGGTCTCCAGGAGAACGTTCTCGATGCCGACGCAGCTGTAAGCAGCCACCGTCAGACGATGCAGGAAGTCCGATCACACGTCGTGCTTGTTCGTCAGAATGTTCACGGCCCGATCCGCGCCGTGGCTTGGGGCGGAACCGTCCTCCTGGTGTGGATCGGCCTGTCTCAGCTGGCTCTAGTACGCTGGGGGGTCCGCATCTGGCCCAGCAGCTTTTGCGCTTCTGAGAGGCCTGATATAGAATAGCCGCTAGTCCTACAACCGCACTTGGGCAATCAGAGTTCGGTGGACGGCCGAAGAAAGCCCACCTGTGAATTGTTTCTGACCAGCGTCGGCGAGATTCATCGTCACTGCACTCCTCAGAATGACAAGTGCGGTTGTAGGGCTAGGCGGGATGGCAGAACCAGAGCTGGTACTATAGCCGCTAGCTAGGAGAGCGCCATGAGTCTACGGACGGTTGCAGACCTTATGAGGATCTCGGCCCGCACAGCGCCCAAGTCGGCGGGACGGGACTTCATCGTCGTGGAGATCGTCGAGGGGCCGGACTTGCAGCAACTGGGCGAGGCGGTAATCGCGTATGGGGCGCGGACCGGCAAGAAGGACTTCGATCGCGACGGCTCAAGCATTCTCGCCTCCGATGCGGTCGTGCTCGTCGGCCTGAAGGAGGCTGACGTGCTGGGGCTCGATTGCGCCGCTTGCGGGAGCCCGACGTGCATCGAGCCGAACGTGGTAGATGGCGAGTTCAAAGGGCCCAACTGCGCCTTGCGGCTGTTGGATCTGGGTATTGCCCTCGGTTCCGCAGCGAAGACCGCGGGTATGCTCAACGTGGACAACCGGATCATGTACCGCGCTGGCGTCGTGGCCCGCGAGATTGGGCTGATTGACGCTGATTTCGTGATGGGTATTCCCCTGTCGGCATCTGGCAAGTCGATCTACTTCGACCGCTGAGGGCCGCCACAGAAACCTTGAGAGACAGGCGTTGCTGCCCTCATCACGCCATCCCGGTTCGGGGTCCGGCAGCGGTCAGCACCGGGGGATTCTAACCCGCCCGGCCAGGTGGTGGTGAGCCGCTGATCGGCCGAGTACCAGTGGACGGGGACGCGACCCGTGATTGACGCACCCTGTGCTTTCGCGCCGTTTCGCCTACAGACTGAGCACATCCCTTACAATCGGTCTCGCGCACTAGCTCAAGGAGGTACCGGATATGATCCGAGATGTCGCCATCGTGGGCGCAGGCTGGAGTGGCTTCCGCTCCGTCACGCCTGAGCTCTCACACAAGGAGTTGATGTACGATGCTGCTGTGCGTGCGTACGAAGACGCGGGTATCGACCCCCGCCGCGACGTCGACACCTTCGTCACCGTCGGCGAAGACTACCACGAAGGGATAAGCATCTTCGACGAGTACGTGCCGGACCAGCTTGGCGCCGTCCAACGTCCGGTGCAGAGTATAGCCGGGGAAGGCATCCAGGGCCTGGCGTCCGCCGTGATGCAGATCCTGACCGGTCGATTCGACATCGCCGTGGTCGAGGGACATAGTAAGGCCTCTAACATAATGACCCTTCCTCACGTGCTCGCTTTCGCCATGGATCCGGTGTTCAACCGCCCGCTGGCCGTGCATCCCTACGCCATAGCTGGTATGGAGATGCTACGATACCTCAGCGAGACTGCCACCACTCCAGAGGAGTGTGCTGCCGTGGTGGCGAAGAATCGGAGCAACGCCCTGTTCAACCCTCTGGCAGGCTACGGTGCGTCGATCTCCATCGATGACGTCCTGATCGCCGAGCCGATAGCCGAGCCACTTTCACGCCTGGAGTGCGCGGGACACAGCGATGGCTCGGTGGTGTTCGTCCTGGCTGCCGGCGAGAGTGCCCGCGTCCTGAGCGATCACCCCATCTGGATCCGCGGCATCGGCTGGGCTAACGACACCTTCTGGCTCGAGAGCCGCCCGTGGGGCGACGCGCGTTACGCCCGCGCGGCAGGGGAGATGGCCTTTCGCACCGCCGGTATCAGGAGCCCCAGCAAGGAGATCGACTTCGCCGAGGTTGACGACACCTTCGCTTACAAAGAGTTGCAGCATCTCGAAGCCCTGGGCTTCTGTTCCTGGGGAACCGCCGGCGAATGGACCCTGGAGGGAGGCACGGCCCTTGGCGGTGAGTTTCCCGTCAATCCATCGGGGGGCGCCCTGGGGGAAGGGCATCTGCTGGACGCCACGGGACTCGCTCGGGTCCTGGAAGTCGTCCTCCAGCTCCGGGGACAGGCTGGCCAGAGACAGATCGACGCTGCCGAGGTTGGGCTGGCCTTCGGTTGGCGAGGCGTGCCCACCACCGCTGGTGCGGCCGTCGTCTTGAGCAATTAGGAGGCGAACAATGACTGGAGATCGCGTGGCTGTGGTTGGCGCGGGGATGACTAAGTTCGTCCGACGCGCTCAGGAGACGCCCAAAGAGCTCTCGTGGGAGGCTGCTCACCTGGCTCTACAATCCTGCGAGATGACCATCGACGACGTCGACGCCGTCGTCATCGGCACGGCGCCAGATGCCTTTGACGGGGTACACATGAAGAGCGAGTACCTCTCCGACGGATGCGGTGGATGGGGCAAACCCTTGATCCGCGGGTACGTCGGCGGAGGCACCGGCGTCTTCGCCGCCATTCAGGGATGGTACCACGTGGCAAGCGGGCTATTCGACACTGTCCTTGTGGTGTGCGAGGAGAAGATGTCGTCGTGCCAGCCCCATCCGCAGGCAGCCTTTCTGACCATCTTCGACCACACTACGGAGCGACCCCTGAAGCCGAACCTGCTCTGGATATTCGCCCTCGAGATGAATGCCTATATGAACCGCTACGGGCTGAGTAAGCGCGACATTGCCACTGTGTCGGTCAAGAACAAACGGAATGCCGCGGACCATCCGGCAGCCCTACTCGGTGATCCTGATATCACGGTCGAGGATGTCCTCAATTCGCCGGTCCTGGCCTGGCCTGTACAGCGGCTGGATGTAAGCCCGGTCACCGATGGCGCCGTGGCGTTGGTGATGTCTGCCAATCACGTCGCACGCCGCGTCACCGACAGACCAGTCTGGGTAGAGGGCGTCGGATGGAATCTGGACACGGCCTACTGGACCAACCGCGACCTATCTTACCCGGTCTACGTCGAGGAAGCGGCCCGCATGGCGTACGACATGGCCGGCATTAGCGAGCCGCGCCAGCAGATCCACATCGCGGAGCCTTACGACCCCTTCGATTACAAGGAGCTCCATCACCTGGAGGGCTTGATGCTTTTCGACCGTGGTGAGGCGCCGCGGGCGGCTGCCGACGGCATCACACAGCGTGACGGTGACCTGCCGGTCTGTCCCTCAGGCGGGCTGCTAGGAGTGGGTAATCCCATCGCCGCCGCAGGTCTCATGAAGGTGGCCGAGATCTTCTGGCAGCTGCGAGGCGAGGCAGGTGCCCGTCAGGTGCCGGGGAATCCCAAGCGGGGCCTGGCGCAGGCTTGGGGTGATCTCATGCAGGTCGGCACAGTGGTCGTGATGGGTGTCTAGAATCGGTGGTGCTAAGAAGATGAGGAGGGAGGACATGGAGGAGTTCGTCTACGATAGCGTCTACCTGAGCAGTGATGATTTCCGAGAGGGACGCGTTCTGTTTGAGATGTGGGAGCCGAACGCGCGATACGCCTGGGATGCCGGCGTGGCTATCAGCCGCTATCTGCAGGGGCTGAAGGCCGCCAAGCTCATCGGGCGCAGCTGCCCCGACTGCAGCCGTGTGCTGGTTCCCCCCCGGATGTTCTGTGAGTCGTGCTTCTACCCCACTGACAAGTGGGTCACCCTGCGGGATACAGGCACCGTCCTGACATTCTCCCGGTGCTACATTACCTGGGACTTGATTCAGCTGGAAGAGCCGCAGATGCCGGCTGTCATCGAGATCGACGGGGCATCTTCCGGGATGGGCATCATGCACATGTTGGGAGAGGTGGACCCGGAGGCCCTGGCCATCGGCATGCGGGTCCGCGCGGTCTGGAAGCCGCCGGACGAGCGCAGCGGGTCCATAACCGATATTGCCTACTTCAGGCCGCTGGAGGAGTAGCCGTGCGTCGAGCGTTGATGGCGTCTATCGACACAACCACTTAAGGGTGAGCTAAAGGAGGACGGACGTGAGCTTACTTCATCGAATCGAGCGCGCAGACGATGCGTTGAACTGGCATGGCGACATGCCGACGAAGGGCCGATATACGGCCGGGATCGCTGGCGAGCGGTTCTTCCGGGAGATTAAGGAGAGGGGGCAGTTCCTTGCCACCGTCTGTCTAGACTGCGACATCACCTATATGCCACCCCGGCTCTACTGCGAGGAGTGCTTCTCTCAGCTCGAAGAATGGGCGGAGGTCGGTTCCTGGGGGCACGTACATACATTCACCGTCGTCCACCGAGACCTCGACAACGAGCCCCTCTCGGAGCCCCGGATCCTGGCCTTCGTGACCCTGGACGATACGGACGGAGGTCTTGTGCACTACCTCGCCGAGATCGAGCCAGAGGATGTCTACCTGGGTATGCGGGTCGAGGCCGTGCTGAAGGCAGAGGACGAGCGTCAGGGCAGCATCACGGACATAGAGTACTTCCGGCCTATGTAGCCGCATGGGAGACCAGTCGATCGTCGGCAGATGGCTAGAGACGCTGTTGCGGAGCAGGTACCGGCGTTCTTGGGCTCATAGACCGTCGTGATGCTCACCATGGCCGTGGTAGTGGGCGTAGGGAGCGGCTACGGGTTCGCGACATCCAGACTGAGAACGTGCGCACCGTCTTCCCCGATGAGAGCTTAGCGGAAGCACTGCGCCACTTCGGCGTCCTGGATGTGGGCCGTGTCCCCGTGGTGGACCGCGGCAATCCCAGTCGAGTGGTGGGGATTCTGCGGCGCGGGGACATCGTTCGCGCCTACTCCCACGCGCATATGGATGAACAAGCGCGCCTGGCCGTGCTCGATCGTGTAAAGCTCGAAAGCCGCACCGGTAAGAGCACCGTGGAGATCAAACTGCGACAGGGCCATCCGGCGGATGGAAAGACAATCCAGGAGCTCGATCTGCCGCCCGAGTCGTTGATCGTCTCCGTCCGTCGCGGAGGCCGGGTCCTGATTCCTCGGGGCGAGACTCGTCTTCAAGCTGGTGATGTAATCGTCAGCCTGGTTCCGGACGATAAGGCAGCGACCCTCACGACCAGATTAACCGAATCCAAAAAGGATTGGTAAGTAACCGGAGAGAGAGTGTGTTGAACCCAGGTGGCAGAGGCAAATCGATTCTTCCGGCGCTCATCGTCCACGGAGGCGCCTGGGACATCCCTGAGCATCTGCAACAGGACAGTATCGAGGGGTGTCGCAAAGCCACGCGGAGAGGCTGGGAGGTTCTCACACTGGGCGGATCCGCCGTCGACGCCGTGGAGGCGGCCGTGCGGGTGCTCGAGGATGACCCTACCTTCGACGCCGGTCAGGGCGCGGTGCTGACCTGTGCCGGCGCTATCGAATTGGACGCCATCATCATGGATGGCAGCGATCTCAATTTGGGCGCGGTCATCGGCGTTCAGCGCGTCCGTAACCCAGTCACGCTGGCCCGCGTGGTCATGACCGAGTCCGAGCACGCGATCCTCGCCGGTGAAGGAGCGGAGGCCTTCGCTAAGCGCAGCGGTCTGGATCTTGTTCCGAACTCGGGGTTTGCCGTCGAACGGGAGAAACAGAGATGGCAAGCGAAACGCGCCGAAGGCCAGCCACGCGAGGACCTCTCAAAGGGGCATCCCGGCGATACGGTCGGCGCCGTCGCCCTGGATCTCTCTGGGCACCTGGCGGTCGCTACGTCAACGGGGGGCACCTTCTACAAGCACCCCGGCCGCGTCGGTGACTCGCCTCTCGTAGGCTGTGGCGCGTACGCTGACGATTGGTCTGGAGCCGTATCGGCCACAGGAAGAGGCGAGAGCCTGATGCGAGTGGTGATCAGCAAGTCAGTGTGCGACCTGATGTACAGAGGTATGACGGCTCAAGAAGCAGCCGACGCGGGCATCGGCTTACTCGCCCGACGCACCCCTGGCCAGGGCGGGCTCATTGTGCTGGGAAAGCGTGGTGACATCGGCATCGCCCATAACACTCCCTACCTGGCTCACGCCTACGTCAAGGGAAACGAGATCATCGGGGGAGTTCTTAAGATCCCCGACGGTAGACATACCTGAGTGCTCAATTCGGCGGGTGCGAGGTGCCGATGGCTAGCGACCACCACGGACCATCTCGGGCGCCGGTTCGTATCCCGTGTGCTCTTCCGGGATGAACTAGCCAGATAGGCCAGGCACCCTTTTTCCGCGGCCCACCAACAGGAGGTAACAGGATGAACGTTCTCCAGGAAGGCAAGGGCACCTTAGTCGGTTGGATCGATCCGGACAAACAGAGGGCCTGGGTATCCGAGCACAAGTCTCGCGCCTTGAAGGACAAACGGACTTCGGTGGACGAGGCCATCAGTGAATACGTTCCCGATGGTTCGCTCATCGCTCTGGGAGGCTTTGGGCACATCCGCGTCTCGATGGCGGCCGTCTACGAGATCATCCGGCAGCGCAAACGAGACCTGACCCTGTGCGGGAAGACGGCCGTTCACGACTGTGATCTGCTGGTCGCTGCCGGGTGCGTCAACCGTATCGAGGTGGCCTATGCCTTTGGCCACGAGCTCCGCGGGCTGTCAGCGGCATCGCGCCGCGCCGCCGAGAGCGGACGCTGCAAGGTAGTAGCCGAGATTAGCAACGCAGCTTATCAGTGGCGGTTCCTGGCTGCTGCTATGGGTCTCCCCTTTGTCCCCACGCGGGTGATGCTGGGTACCGATACGCTGCACCGTAGCTCAGCTAAAGTGGTTCAGGACCCCTTCACCGGGAAGCCCATCTGCCTGGTGCCCGCATGCTACCCCGACGCGGTCCTTATGCACGTGCACCGATGCGACAAGTACGGCAATGCGCAGATCGACGGGATCATCGTGGAGGACTTCGAGCTGGCTCGTGCGGCCCGCCGCTTGCTGATAACCACTGAGGAGATCATTCCGGATAGCACCATCCGGGAGTCGCCGCAGGACACGGTGATCCCCTATTACCTGGTGGACAGCGTGACTGAGGTCGAGCACGGCGCTCACCCGACCCTGATGCCAGGACGCTACTACTTCGACGAACAGCATATCAGTGAGTGGTTGAGGCTCTCGAAGACGGAAGAGGGGGTCGCCCAGTATTTCGACCGCTATGTCCACGGTGTGGAGAGCTTTGCCGAGTACCTGGACCTTATCGGCGGCGATGCACAACTGGAACATCTCCGGCAAGTGGAACACCTGGAGGCGCCCCTGGAGGCGCCCTGGTTGGAGGAGAAGCGAAGATGAGTGCAGAATACACGTCCACGGAGTTGCTTGCCTACGTCGCTGCCGGTCTGCTGGAGGACAACAGCTCGGTTTTCGTCGGGACCGGGCTCCCTATGATCGCCGCCATGCTGGCCCAGCGCACCAGCGCGCCGAATCTCCTGATCATCTTCGAGGCCGGGGGAATCGGCCCTCAGGTTCCTGTGCTCCCGATCTCCGTCGGGGACAGCCGTACATTCTACCGCGCCGTCTCCGCCTCCAGCATGCACGACGTCATGTCGGCGAGTCAGGCCGGTTACCTTGACTACGGCTTCCTCGGCGCGGCGCAGATCGACGCCTACGGCAACCTGAACACCACCGTCATCGGGAAATGGGAACTCCCCAGGGTCCGTTTCCCCGGCAGCGGCGGGGCCAACGACGTGGGCTCGTTGTGCTGGCGCACCATCATCGTGATGCGTCAGGACCCACGTCGGTTCGTCGAGACCCTGGACTTCGTCACTACGCCTGGTTATCTGGATGGTCCCGGGGCTCGTGAGCGAGTCGGCCTGCCCGCAGGAACGGGGCCCTACCGCGTGATCTCCCAACTGGGGCTCTACGGCTTCCACGAACGGTTCAAGCGAATGGAGTTGCTGGCCGTTCACCCAGGAGTCTCAGTGGAGGACGCAGTCGAAGCCACCGGATTCGAGTTGCTCATACCCGACAAGGTGGCTACCACCATCCCGCCTTCCCGCGCGGTGCTCGACACGATGCACGAGATAGATCCCACGGGCATGGTGATCGGGAGGTAGGGCTCCTTCCCCGGACCCAGGGCGAGGGGGCCCTCGCTTGGCGGCCCGAGATGGCATGGTCAGTTGATGCGAGGAGCGGACTAAGGAGCAGAACGATGGAGTTCGCGTTCACAGAAGAACAGCAGATGTTCCGCAGGATGGTGCGAGACTTCGCGGTGAGCGAAATCGCGCCGCGAGCGGAGGAGATCGACGCCAGCGATGAGTTCCCGTCCGACCTATTCCGGCGTATGGGCCAACTCGGGCTACTGGGACTCCCCTTTCCTACGCAGTACGGCGGTTCAGGCGCGGACTACCACAGTATGGTTATTGCTCTTGAGGAGATAGCCCGAGTCTCGGGCTCAATGGCCATCATCCTGGATGCCCATTCGTCGCTCTGCTGCGACCCGATCTACCGCTTCGGCACTGAGTCGCAGAAACAGGACTATCTGGTGGGTCTCGTCCGGGGGGACCAGATCGGCGCCTTCGGCCTCACCGAGCCCCAAGCCGGGTCGGACGCCGGAGCCACCAGAACGCGGGCAGTCTTCGATCCGGAGACAGACGA
This sequence comes from Thermoflexales bacterium, assembly GCA_007118795.1. GTDB lineage: Bacteria > Chloroflexota > Anaerolineae > B4-G1 > B4-G1 > SKLM01. The sequence continues at coordinate 14,967 of SKQX01000182.1, forward strand.
ATGGGTGATCAACGGTCAGAAGATATTCATCACCAACGGCTCCATCGCCGACATCGTTGTCATCACGGCCAAGACCGATCAGGAGAAGGGTACGCAGGGGATCTCCTCCTTCATCGTGGAGAAGGGAACTTCCGGCTTCAAACCCGGTCGCGATGAGAAGAAGATGGGCCTCAAAGGCTCTGTCACATCCGAGCTCTTCTTTGAGGGTTGCCGCATTCCCGCGGCGAACCTGCTCGGGAAGGAGAACGAGGGCTTCAAACAGTTCCTGGCGACCCTGGACGCCGGTCGGATTGCGATTGCTGCGATGGCGGTCGGGCTTGCGCAAGGTGCTCTGGAACGCGCCGTTGACTACGCGAAGGGCCGGGAGCAGTTCGGTCAGCCGATAGCCAATTTCCAGGCCATCCGTTGGATGATCGCCGACATGGCCACGGAGATCGACGCCGCCCGTCTCATGGTGCACCGCGCGGTCTGGCGCAAAGAGTGTGGCGACCGCTTCACCAAGGAGGCCTCAATGGCCAAGCTATTCGCCACCGAGATGTCGGAACGGGTCTGTCGCCAGGCCATTCAGATCCACGGGGGCTACGGCTACATCCGGGAGTACGAGGTGGAGAGGATGTATCGGGACCAACGGCTCTGCTCCATCGGTGAGGGTACGAACGAGATTCAGCGCCTGGTCATCTCCCGAGAGGTGTTAGAGACATGAGGGAGCATGCCACAGGTGTCTGCCGGCCATCACTTGTCAAGAGGGGACGGGGTAGGATCGGTTTCCTGGTTGGATGGGGACCACCTGGATAGGGGTGAGCATGTGCCGACTTAGAATGAGGTTGGGATAGAGTGAGCTCCCCATTGTCTGGTCAGTTGGATCGAAGGGACCGCAGGGCTCGAGACTGCGTCGACAAGTTGTTGGAACGGTCTGCCCTCTGGCGCCGGGTCATCCGTCTTACGCAGGTCGGCTCAACGAACGACGTCGCAAAGGACCTCGCCGCTCGGGGTGGTCCAGAGGGTACCGTGGTGGTCGCCGAACACCAGACCGCAGGCCGCGGGCGTATGGATCGACGCTGGGTCGCCCCTCCGGGTACCTGCATCCTCTGCTCGCTCCTTTTTCGGCCCGATCTTCTGCCCCACCAGGCCCATCGCCTCACGATGCTCTGTTCTCTGGCAGCCGCCGACGCTGTCGAGCAGGTTGCTGACCTGGCCGTTGCCGTGAAGTGGCCCAACGACCTTATCGTCACAATGGGCAGAGAACGCGGATCTTGCCCCGGCTGGCGGAAGCTGGCCGGTGTCTTGACCGAGACAGGGATGACTGGCCCCCAGCTCGACTATGTGGTGGTGGGTATGGGCATCAACGTGAATGTGCCCTCGGGGACCCTGCCCGATCTGGATCCTAACGCAACGAGCATTCTGGCTGAAACAGGCAGACCGGTTAACCGGTCGCGCGTGCTCGCTGCCCTTCTCGAGGGAGTGGAGGCCAGGTACCAACAACTTGAGCGGGGGGAGAATCCCCAGGAGGAATGGTCAGCGCGGTTGGCCACGCTGGGACGGCGCATCCGGGTGACCACGGCTGACGGGATCCTACATGGCGTAGCCGAAGGCGTGGACGAGAATGGCGCCTTGTGGCTCCGTACGACTGATGGCACGCTACAGCGACTGCTGACCGGGGATACCGCCAGGGTTGGGGGCTGAGGTGAGCATGATGCATATGATACGAAGATGCGGGATCGTCCCCGCGTCCTTTGGCCTAGACCCCGGTGGGCCCGTTCCCCTGAGGGGATCGTGTCGTGGGAACAGGAGTGACAGCACCCGCCCACGAGAATTGCGCTGATGGGAACTCTGGTATAGAATCCACCCACCATGGATCACCTTTGGACCCCGTGGCGTCTGCCGTACCTTCAGGGAAGAAGACCGGTGCCCAGTGGCTGCCTGTTCTGCGTCAAAGCCGATGAACCTGATCAGGAAGCTCATATCCTCCATCGGGGCGACCGCTGCTACGTGCTGCTAAACCGCTTCCCGTACAACAACGGACACCTGATGGTCGCTCCGTACGAACACGTGGCGTCGTTGGAGGACCTGGACTTCAAGACCTTGGCTGAGCTTATGGCTCTTGTCAAGCGCAGCCTAGGTGTCCTCCGAGGGGCGTACCAACCAGAGGGGTTCAACGTGGGCGCCAACATCGGTGCAGCTGCTGGAGCCGGTGTTGAGGATCACCTCCACGTCCACATCGTGCCCCGGTGGGCTGGCGACACCAACTACATGAC
>SKQX01000200.1 GCA_007118795.1 Thermoflexales bacterium
CACAACGTAGTGCGGCCGCCCGTCGAGGTTCGTAGTGCCGCACGCAACGTAGTGGAGTGCGGCCGGATGTCCGCATACACCCACGTAGCGAGACGTTCCGGATGTCGACTGCCCCACACCGCCCTCTCAAGCAATTGACACCCGCGTCGATCGGCGGTCTGACGACGCTCGCGGAGGTTCGTAGTGCCGCTCACAACGTAGTGCGGCCGCCCGTCGAGGTTCGTAGTGCCGCACGCAACGTAGTGGAGTGCGGCCGGATGTCGGTATTCACCCACGTAGCGAGACGTTCCGGATGTCGACTGCCCCACACCGCCCTCTCAAGCAATTGACACCCGCGTCGAGGTCTGTTATAGTCACCCGCGTTCTTACACAAACGCCTATGACAGAACAACACGGAGGACTACACCGAGACATGGAGCCGCTGATTCGCGGCGCGTCGGAGTTGGGTATCAGCCTCAAGGACCACCACCTGGCCGCGTTCGCGACGTGCCACGAGGCCCTGGTCACCTGGAATCAGCGCTTCAACCTCACGGCTATCACGGATTGGGAAGCTGTGTTGATCCGTCATTTCCTCGATTCGCTGTCCTGTCTAAAGGCTATCCACCAGCAGGAGCTAACTGCTGGCGCCAGAGTCGTCGACGTCGGGACCGGCGCCGGCTATCCCGGCATCCCGCTCAAGATCGTGTGCCCCGGGATGCGGCTGACATTGGTCGAGGCCACGCGTAAGAAGGTGACCTTTCTGGAACACCTGGTCCGCGAGTTGGGTTTGAAGGACGTCCGGGCCATCCATGCCCGGGCGGAGCAGCTGGGGCAGGATCCGGCTCATCGGGAGCGGTACGACTGGGCCGTGGCCCGTGCTGTGGCCAAGATGCCGACTCTGGTGGAGTACTTGTTGCCTCTGGTGACGGTCGGGGGCTCGACGTTGTCTCAAAAGGGTCAGGATGCCCCTGCTGAGGTACAGGAAGCTGTGTATGCCATCTCGACCCTGGGCGGTGACGTGCGTCGGTTGGTGCCAGTGGAGCTCCGCGGTCTGGCCGAGACCCGCTACCTGGTGGTTGTGGACAAGGTAGCCTCGACACCCGGGAAATACCCTCGTCGGCCGGGTGTGCCCGACAAGCGTCCCCTAACGCCCTGACTCGTTTTGGATGATGACCTCTCTGGCCATGGAGTGTGTGCCGGCCCGCTACCCGCTGTGTACGATGCCCCCTTCCACCTCAAAGCTCGCCGCGCGTTCGACAAAACCAGCGTTGAACATCTCCGGGTCTGTGGCCGTGAGGATGGCCTGTTCCACGCTGTTCACCTGTTCCTGGAGATAGGCGCGACGGCTCCGATCCAACTCGGCCAGGACCTCATCGAGCAGCAGAACCGGCGTCTCGTGGGTCTGTTCTCGCATCCACTGCAACTCCGCCAGTTTGAGCGATAAGACCGCTGTCCGTTGCTGGCCCCGAGAGCCGTAGGTGCCGAGGTCGACCTGGTGGGTGCCCAGCATGGGGCTGCTGGCGATGAAGCGGATCTCGTCTCGGTGGGGCCCGAAGGTGGTCATCCCCCGGGCGATCTCTCGCGGGCGGCCCTCGACCAATGTCCGCCGGTATGCCTCCACCAGCTCCTCCGAACCCACGTCTGATCCCGGGGCCCGTTCTGGTCCCCGTTGGATTCCCAGCTCGTTCTTCAAGGCAGGGTGTGAGGTGGCGTTCACGTTGGGCAGATAGTCGAGACGGAGCCACTCATCGTTCCCTGTCAGCTTCTTGTGGATGCCCCTTGCGTGGCCTGACAGCGCATTCAGAAAATCGCGCCGTTGTCTGGCAATCACGACCCCGTTCCGCGCCAACGTGCTCTCGAAAGGCGCCAGTTGAGCCGGGATCCCGCCCTCGTCGCGGACGTGACGGAGCGCGGCATTCCGCTGACGCAGGGCCTTGGTGTAACGCTCGAGAGCCTCACTATAGGTGGCCTGCACCTGGCAGAGGGCATCGTCCATATAGCGGCGTCGACCCGCCGGGGCTCCCGAAATCAGTTCCACGCTTCGCGGCGTGAATAGCACGACGTTCAGTTTCCCACTGAGTTCCGACTGACGCTTTTGGGTGCGGTTCACACGAATCGTCTTCTGCAGCCGAGAATGTCCGTTCGAGAGCGTGTGTTTCTCCAACGCGATGTCCAGCTCCATCCGGCCCCCATCCCGCTCGAGCTCCGCCCAAACCCGCGCGTAGGGCAGGCCCTCCGCCTCAGCCTGCCAGCGGATGAGCTCCCGGTCTGAGGAGGCAAGGGGGGAGGACCCCGCAGCCAGGAGGAATATCGCTTCCAGCAGACTAGTCTTCCCCTGGGCGTTGCCACCGTAGAGGAGCACCGGTCGATCGGGCAGCGTCAACTCCAGGCGCGCGTAGTTGCGGAAGTTCGTCAGACTGAGATAGCGAAGGAGCATAGCGTCCTTATTGTACAATGGGAGCCAGCAAGTGGAAAGGGGGTGGGCCTGCCTGAGGCGCGGGCTATTCCGATCATCCGCTGGGTGCGCCAAGGCGCCCTGGCCCCCCAGAATAGCCGGCACGGGTCGCACCGGGGTGGGTTCATGCTGGTTGAAACCTGGTCCACAGTAGCAGGAACCCAGGTCTTGGGCCCAGAACGAGATGCGCCTTATCTCAGACCCCGGTAGCTGCCCGCGCTATGGCAGCAGCGACACGCGCGTTGTTGACCAGGAGAGCCTCGTTCGCCTGCCGCGCCCTGCCATCGCTCAATTCTACGACGCGGGCCAGCAGAAAGGGTGTGAGATCGGCGCCTCGAACGCCTGCAGTCTGGGCCTCGTGCAGCGCCTGCGAGATCAACTCGTCGGCTTCGTCGTGCGGAAGCTCCATCTCCTTGGGCACGGGCACGCAGACCAGAAGCGCTCCCGACAGCCCCAGGGCGGTCCGCGCCTGGGCCATCCGCACCACCTCCTCGGCCGTGTCGGCGGCCGCGTCCACCGCAAGTTCCGAGTACCGGCTATAGAAGGCCGGGAAGACGTCGGTACCGTATCCGATCACGGGGATACCTCTCGTCTCCAGATTCTCTCGCGTTCGCAGCAGGTCGAGGATCGCCTTGGCGCCGGAGCACACCACGGTGATACCGATCGTCTCCAGCGCTGTCAGATCTGCTGACACGTCCGCAGGGTAGCCGCGGTGGACGCCGCCGATACCCCCGGTTGCCAGAATGCCAAGGCCGGCAAGGTAGGCCAGATGCATCGTGGCTGCGACGGTCGTGCCTCCGCTGGCGCCCTGGGCTACGGCCAGGGGGAGGTCCCGTAGGCTGATCTTGCGACGCTGAGCTGAACGTCCCGTTGGGCGAGGCAGTTGAGGAGAGGCCAAGCGGGATAGCTCTGAACTGGTCATACCGATGTGGGGCTTCCCGTCGAGAACCCCAACGGTTGCTGGAACCGCGCCCTGAGCCCGGACTGTCCCTTCCAGGCGGCGAGCGATCTCCAAGTTGCCCGGAGGGAGGAATCCATGGGTGATCAGGGCAGATTCGAGAGCGACAATGGGACGCCCCGATTCGAGGGCCTCGGCGACCGTGGGATCAAGCTGCAGCGGAGCCAAGGCTACGCCCGTCCCAGGAGTCTCAACGCCAGCTGCGCGTATATCTCGGCGGCTGTGTATACATCCTCCAAGCGGACGTGCTCGTCTGCGGTGTGGGCGGCTGCCTCTTTGCCCGGTCCGAGACCTACGCTGGGGATGCCCGCCTCTCCCGCCGTATAGACTCCCTCCGTCGAGAACCTCCAGTGCGTGATCCCGGGGCGACGCTTGAGCTGCATCTGGGCAGCTCGTACGGCGGCATCCACCAAAGGGTGGTCCGCGCTCAGCACCCAGGGCGGATAGAGCTTACGCGCCTGACACTCGTACCCTGTGTAGCTCGACGCGCGATATTCGGTCACCGCGACAGTTGCGCCCACGCCCTCGCGCGCGATGACTCGCTGTACCTGGGACAGGGCGGTGGTCTCGTTCTCGCCCAGCGTGAGCCTGCGATCGAGGATCAGGGAACAGCGGTCGGGGATCGCATTGCGGCTGCTCGCCCGCGAGGAGATGTCGGTCACCGCCAGTGTCCCCGGTCCGAGGAAGTCATCCTCGGCCATTTGCTCGGTGAGCATCTCCAGGCCAAACACGAGCCTTGCTGCTGTGTTGATGGCGTTCTCCCCCAGGTGAGGGCTGGCCGCGTGAGCTGAGCGACCGTGAGTCACCACCTGCATCTCCAGGCGACCCCGCTGCCCCCGGCTGATGTTGAGATCGGTCGGCTCGCCGATCACGACCCAGTCCGGTCGGATGCCGCTCTCCTTTATTAAGACGCGGGTGCCCAAGCCCTCGCATTCCTCCTCCTGCACCACACAGGAGAGGACGATATCTCCCTTCAAGTCGGCGCCGAGGTCCTTGAGGATCTTGAGGGCGTAGACCATGGCGGCCAGCCCTCCCTTCATGTCACAGGATCCCACTCCGTACAGGAGTCCGTCCTCGACTTCGGCGCTGAAGGGGTCGCGAGCCCAGGACTCCGGGCCGCTGACCCGCACTGTGTCCATGTGAGCACTGAGCATGAGCGTGGGGCCGCCCCCGGGACCGATACGGGTGACGACGTTTCCGATAGGGTCGACCTTGACCTCGGGGAGGCCGACGGTGTCCAGCTCCTCGACGATGCGCTGTGCCACGTCGGCCTCCTGCGTGGAGGGACTTGGGATGCGGACGAGGTCGCGCAGAAAGGTCAGCAGGTGTTGTCGATCTTCGGCAGGTAGTCTCAGTGGCTTCATCGGTCATCCTATGCGTCTGATATGCGGATCCCAGAAAGAGATGATACTATGAGTTGGGTCGTCCGACAACCTTGAGTTGCGCGCCGCGGAGGAGATCTGTATACCCTTCGAATGTTCCGATCATAAAGGCGCCTCCCTCCGCGGCATATGGCGCGGCCCCCTTTGAAGATTCCACCCGCGTGCCCTCTGCTGGCTGATCCATCGCAGCGGGTCTCCATTACAAGCGAGGGGCAGGGCTTGCTCGGGAGCTGTGGTGTGGGCCAGACGCAGGGTCGGGCTGCGTCTGGGGGTCGAACGTCCCTTCCTCACCAACCCTGCGCCGACGTAACGCCAGGGCTTGTAGATTCGCGGTCAACGGCGACAAACCTCGGCGCCGCGTTACGCACCGCGGTGGCAGTACCCTTGGCGCCAATGTCGTTGTGTTCGTGCTCTACGGGTGGAATCGGCCTCAAGGATGCAATCGATAGCCTCCCAGATCCCGACAGCCGGTAGGAATCAGAACTCTGTCGAAGGCGGGACTCCC